>JAKQYE010000175.1:0-6135 GCA_023356605.1 Trichodesmium sp. MAG_R02
CGTGGATTGCTATTAGATTTTTAAATTTCCAGTTGTCGTGGTTGCCATCTATGTGATGCAGATGTATAGTTACTTCAAATAAGACTGGAACACTTTTTATGATTAAACTTAGTTATAGTAAAAAATATTTGCCTCAATCTAAATTGAAATTACTATATTTTTTCCTTTCCATTCAGGTATAGTCCGCACCGTCCACATTTATACCCCTGTCGCTTTAACGCTTTTTCTGTTTCTCCAGAATAGAGCTTGGAGTTTCTCTTACTCCAGTACAGTAGGTCACCATCATAAGGAGATTTTTTTCCTTTGACCATTAGGTACCCATTTACAGAGTAAGGGACCGCTGGAAAAGCTTCTTTCACGAGTCTTGTGGCTTCTTCTTCTCCTTTGTTTTTGTCTTTTTTGAACTTGACAAAGGTGCTGTGGTTTAGTGACCACAGATTGAACCTTGACCCGTCCATCCTGCAGTAGCGGTGGTAATTTCTCCATCCCTTAACTATTGGGGTCAGCTTTTTCGCTTTAGCGGCGGTGGCTAATGCAGGATTATTGACTATTGCTTTGATTTTCTTACGGAACTTTTCGTAATTGTCCTCTGATGGGACGCAACGATATTTCCCTTTTCCTAGCACTTTGAAGTGCCATCCTAAGAAATCAAAACCTGCCGTGGTCCGCGTAGTCTTTGTCTTCTCTGCTGATGTATTCATTCCGCGTTCTACAAGGAATTGCTGTACTTTTTCTAATATCTTCTCAGCGTTGTCTTTTGGCTTCAAGAAAAATACCATGTCATCGGCATACCTTAGGGATGGATGTATTTCCTCTATTCCATTTAATGCTATATTGGCTAGCAGTGGTGCAATAACTCCGTCTTGCAGTGTTTCTTGTTCTGGAAATTCAGGTGACACCCCGGCTTTTAAGCATCTCCACAACCCCTTCTTTATTCCTTGAGGTGCAATGACTTTAGACATCATCACCCTGTGGCTAATTCTGTCGAAACATTTCTCAATATCCAGTTCAATGACCCTCTTGTTTAGGCTGTTCTTATTCCCCTGCAACTGTGTGAAGACGTATCTTTGTGCGTCCTGTCTACTCCTGCCGGGTCTGAAGCCATAGCTCCGGGCATGGAAGGTTGCCTCATGGGCTGGTTCTAGGGCGTATTTAACCAGACATTGCCAAGCCCTATCTGGGATGGTAGGGATTTTGAGTATTCTCATCTTCCCATTTTTCTGATTGATTTCGACTTTTCTAAGGCCCTTATGCTCCCATTTATTCGCCTCTTTTAGCTTTTCAGCTAGTTCAAGTCTTTGCTGGAAGTTTAAGTATTTTTGACCATCTACCCCACAGCTTTTCTTCCCAGAATTAAGCTGAGAGACTTCTCTTACAGCAAGCATCCTTGCGGCACGGGATTTTAGCACCAGGCGTTGAAGACTTCTGACCTTGCGGAGGTCTCCATCCTGCATGGCTTTGTAAATTCGTTTTTGGAGGCGCAATAAATCTCTTTGGAAATTCTTCCATTGGAGATTTTTCCAAACTTCACTATGGTTGTTACTCATGTGTCTAAGCGTACTCTCTTACTAAATTCCTTTACGCTGATTATCCTGCAAGCAATTTAGGCTTGCATCCTACCCGCTGAAAGAGACTTCCGTGCTTTTCCACCTACCCTGAGTTTTCGACCTTTTCTCAGAGACTCTTTCAACGTTTTTCCTCGTTCCGAGTTCCAGATTGTTTTGACGGTTTAGGGCTGTCCAATTCGCCCATTAGGTTCCCAGGGTTGCACTTAACGTGAATATATTAGTGCGGGAATTGCCCTAATGTAGCTGAGAGATTGACGTGACTCTTAGCTGGTCAATAGGACGCTTTTTTAGGACATTCCGTAATGTACCCATGCCGTCTCCCCTTTAGCCCCAGTGTGCCTAATCACATTGGCTCTGGTTGGGCCCTGTCGCCAGCTTCACTCTGCTAGTGAAAAGTCTTAGCTCGATGTGGCCAGATAGGGAGTCTGCCTTCCCTTGGCAGGTGGGACTTTCACCCACATCCGTAACTCAGTTATCTAACAGGCTCTTCTTCGGTGGCCTCGTATTATCCCTTATGGGGCTTTTAATATAGGCTCTTCCTCCGTGGCCTTGTTGGACCCTACTCATACCCCTCTATTTTCTAGAGGCTCCTAGTAGGAACGAGTCGCACATTCACATTGACGCTGCAAATCTTCCTTTTGCTTAGTTGATGAGACTCTGGCATAGAGGATGGTAACCCTATCCCCGGTAGTCCCAGTTGTATATGTGGTGATGTCATATCTTCTCTGTCCCCCTGCTGTTCTGATTGCTGTAATCTTTCCTTGCTCTTCCCAGTATCGCAAGGTTCTGTCACAGACTCCCAAGATGCGAGTTGCTTCCCGTGGGGTTACATAATTTTTGGTCATTTCCTTTCCTTTCTGTTTTCATCTTCTATTTTGACAGTATTTTCCGGAAATTGCCTGAAATTTTAAAATTTAGTCACGCACCCTCCCCAAAATGAGGAGGTCGAGATTCTTGCCGTTCCAAAGCCCCTGGTGAGATTAAAGTTCTTCTGATCCAAAGGAGGGCCACTTCACAGGTTACTTCTTTTCATATCGGGAGAGTGAAGCTTAACCCTAGTTTTACCATGGCTTGCGCTTCCTTTTTTTTCTCGAACTACCCACCTACAAAAAGTAACTAGCTTATGGTTGAGGCTGTAAACCCAATTTTTTAGTAAAGCCACTAATAGCAACAAATTGGCCAATCTATATAGCCAATATATAGTTATTTTAATTTAGATTGAGACAATTATTTCTTGCTATAACTAAGTTTCACCAGAAAAAGTTTTCCATTTTTATTTGAAATGACTATAGCAATCCTATTTTATTCATGGCAAAAATTCCACTGCTTTTTAGGGGACAGGAAACAGGGAATAGAGAATAGGTAAGGGTTTTAAAAGTTTTATTTACTTTTTTATTTGTCGCAACCCCCAACGGACTGCTATATATCTCTTCTGATTTAAGGAAGATGATTTTTATTTCTATTTAGAATTGGTAGTTGTGGACGAGATGAATTAGGAGGTAAATAATATTCTGGAACAGCAGTAGTTTGCTCAATTTGATGAGAACGTTTGAGTAACCAGGAACGTAATATAATAGCCATTCCTACAGTTCCCATCCCTAGGCCAAATAAAGACCAACTTCCTTCTACGCCTCCAATTACTGCATCAACTACTCCCATTGTCACTACAAAGCTTACTACTGGGTCTTTTCGATAAGCAGTTCTTAGAATTCTTAGCCATAAAGCATTTATCATAAGCTTAATTTAATATTACTTTGGTTCTTAGTATACTTCATTTGACATAAGGATAATGAAGCTTCAATTCTCACTTCCTTAATCTTGAATTATGCAGGCTTGTGTAGGATTTGTTCATAAACTATACTGCCATATTAAACTCTAAACTAGTTCAAAGTATAATTATATTTCTCCTTATCCTAGAAATGTTTTAATTATTCAGGTATTTATATTAAATAATTTCTAGGATTTAAAGTACTTTTTTTGAGCTATAGTAGTTTGGGTATATGTTAGGTATACATATTCTCTTATACAAATTCCCTATCCAAATTTCATCGGGACTTACGCAAAGAAACCCAGTTTCTACAGTAAGTCATTGTTTTTAACACATATATAGTAATCCGCGCATAGGTTGCGGCAAATCAAAAAGTAGATAAAAAAGTTGAAACTCTTACCTGTTGACTGTTGCCTGTTGTTTGTTGCTTAAAAAGCAGTAAGATTTTTGCCACAAATAAAATAGGATTGCTATAGTTATTTTGATTTAGATTGATACAAGTATTTCTTGCTATAACTCGCGTTTGGTGCAGAAAAAGTTTTCCATCTCTTTTTGAAATGACTATAAATATCTACGAGAAACCGGGTTTATGAGTTTGCCTGGGTAAGTCCTGTTCATAATTAACTCCCAAAATCAAGGCCATTGCTCATTGCCCCTAAAGCTACATCCCCAAAAAAAGATAAGATTTTGGACGATCTACAATTTAAAGATAGGATTGTGATATTAATGGCTACAGAAAATCAATTATTGGTTTTGGTTTATGTAGGAATATTTGACAATATTTATGAAGTTTTGGCAGGGCAAAAGTTGTTGGTAAACTTTATGAAAATACCTAAGCTGACCAACAACAATTATCTAAAAGACTAGTATACCCCCGAGATCGCCCTGATGAGACCAAGGAGAATTATTCAGTCAGGGAAGCCCTAACCAGAGTTTTGGGGTGAGGTGATGACCCCCCCTGTTCTATTATTATTAAAATGACTGTATATATAATTTTCAACAGCTATAGTAGAAAGTCGGGACGAACCATAAAGACGAACTTAGGCTTTCACGTCAAAATACTCCGGATCGAAGATCCTAGGAATTCCCTCCAAGATGGGGAAAGTTAGACTCTGACTATTGCTGAAATCTCCACTATGATATGGATATCAATGAACAAGTAGATATCACATTTTAGTTGAGACCTAACCAAGAAAGCAAACCTTTTCCAGTAAAGTATTCGATTACTAAAGTCAACACAAAACCGATCATCGCGGCTCTGCCATTCAGACGCTCTGCGTATTGGTTAAAGCCGAATTTTGGTTCATTCAAGTTAGGTGTGTTAGTAGGTTGTGGTTGTGTCATTATCAAAAGGCCGATACTATTTTATTTACATTTGTCAACAATGCACAGCAAGATTAACTTCCTGAGGGAGTATCCCCCGATCTCTACAAGAAAACCTGTAGACACCTTTAAATACCTAGGTCGCCTTGGTGATTGGCGCTCACAGAAGTTTCAATTACTTGGCCATGCTTTTAGGTAACTTATCAGGATAGGGGTTCTTTAGTGGCCTTATTTGACACCACAAACTACCCTGCTTGTCGGATGCTACCATAATCCATATAACTCTATAAGTTTAAGTATATCAATATATATAAACTTATGTAAATAAATATTATCAAATCAACAATAGACAATTGTTAAGTAAACTTAAACTTAAACTTAAAATCTCAAAAGTATTATTTGCAACTTTGTAGAGTCGTTTATTTACTATTGTTAAATATATTTTAGAAAAGAAGTTGAGCTAGTGCCAATAATACTTGTGTTGACGTCCTCCACGGTCATTAGGCACGGGGAAACAACCGAGCCGTAGCTCCGATGCGGGTTGACGTTTCACAGGCTATCCCTACTTTGGCAGTAGTCTTACACTTGCCGAGCAGTCGGTTTTTTGTCTGGTGTATGCCCGCCCGCGACTAATATATTTATTGTGAACTCAAAAGCAAGAAGGACTTTTTTGCAGTGAAAAAAAATCAACTAAAAAGTCGCCTGCTTATGGGCGAGGCTTTAAACCCAATTTTTCGGTAAAAATTTTAGCTAGAGCATCAAGAAGCTCTACAATTAGAGTTTTAACCTAAAAATTTGGTAAGTATGTCAAATTCATCAGACTCTCCTTCTTCCTTACCACCTGCAGTTGAACAAATCGCTAAAGTCCTGCGATTAGGAGGTTGGATTTGCTTTTGGGTACAACTTGTGTTAGGGATAATTTCAAGTATAATTTTTCTTTTTGCCGTGGTTTTGTTGGGTCGGGAGACTGAAGCTGCTACGGGAGGAGGATTATTTTTTGCGGTTTGTGCTCTTGTGGTACTAGGATTTAGTATCTTTTTGTCATTTCGTTATACTCGCTTGGCAAGACAGTTGCGATCGCATAAATCTTCTTTAAGGCCAAGTAGGGCAGACACAACTAAACAAGTAAAAAGGACTTTGATTACTAACTTGATTGGGATGACTTTAACTTTATTAGCAGCAGAAGCGATTGGAGGTATTTTATTAGGTAAATCATTAGTTAGTGGAACATTTGTTTTTAACCCAACAGAACTAGAAAAATTTACACTAGATATTTTTATAGTATTGGGTAATACTCACATAATTGTGGCTCATTTTATTGGAATTGTAGTAGGGCTATTTTTGCTTGATCGACTTTATAAGTAGTTCAGTTAACAATGGTTTTCTAGGTTGGATATCCTCAAAATTATCTCAACCATTAACCTAACCATGAATATAGTCTGTTAGGTGTTAGGTTTTAGGTTTTAGGTTTTAGGT
>JAKQYE010000175.1:6235-13899 GCA_023356605.1 Trichodesmium sp. MAG_R02
GTTTCAACAGTAAATCATTGTTTTTAACACATAAATATCTACGAGAAACCGGGTTTCTCAGTTTGCCTGCGTAAGTCCTGATATTAACAAATTGATAACGTCTTACTACCAAATTAATTGATTTTGGGCCGTTCAATCTCCATTACTTTTTACTTCAATCATTTTCTATTTTTCCTATTAACCTAAAACCTAAAACTTGAAACCTACTAAAACTTAACATATGAATGACTGCTAATAGTCAGTTATTAAGTCTACTAAGGCAATGAATTACCGAAAAATTGGGTTTAAAGCCTCACCCTTCTAGGGTGACTTTTTAGTGAAAAAGTAATTCCATGAAAGCCAGATTTAAGTACCGTATATATCCAAGATTGGGAAAAAAAGACCGATTAGCAAGGGGACCTAGGTTGTCTCCCTGTTGTCTGGAATGATACTCTAGCTTGCTGTCAGGAAAAGTACAAACTAGGAAAGAAAAAAACGACTAATTCTGAACTACAAAAGCAGTTTATTACTCTAACTAAAAAGACCTCAGAAAGAGTTTGGCTATCAGTTGTTTTTTGCCCTTGCCACTACAGCAATTTTTAAATCATTTAAACCAGGCTTATTACAGCGCTTTTCAAATTGATGAACTACATCGCCATAATCAAAACCTTGTAGGGACGTTGCATGCAACGTCCCTACCGTGATCTACCGACATTAAAACTGCTATAAAACTTTTTTAAATCAACTCAAGCCAGCAGAAAAAGTAAACCTATAAGACCTCCTAAATTTAAGAGGAGAATGTCATTGCTAACAGCTAGATTTACAAAGGGGGGATTTAAAGTTGCTCAGCATAAAATCTACTTATAGTTATTTTAAATAAGAATGATTTTTTTTTGCTACTGAAACTCAGTTATAGCAATAAATGTTTGTCTCAATTTAAATCAAAAAAACTATAACACCTAAGACCTAACACCTAAGACCTAACACCTAAGACCTAACACCTAACACCTAAGACCTAAGACCTAACACCTAAGACCTAAGACCTAAGACCTAAGACCTAAGACCTAACACCTAACACCTAAGACCTAACACCTAAGACCTAAGACCTAAGACCTAACACCTAACACCTAACACCTAAGACCTAAGACCTAACACCTAACACCTAACACCTAACACCATTTTATAGTGATTAATCCGGAATTAATACTAACTCACAGAATAAATTACTTAGATTACTTCTATTAAGTAAAAATCAAACTATAACCATAACAATGGAATTCAAATAGAAGACAGGAAGTAGAAGGGGGGAGACAGGAGGCAAAAGTAACAGGAGTTGAAGCCATTTTTTAAGAACGCTAGTGATGATACTAGCAAGATTTAGGACTGCTATTAAGATCCCAGTGTAAATTAAAACTAGCAAAGATAACTGTTTTATATTCAGAAACTTAAAACAGGAAAAAAGTTATCTTTCTCAACAAACATATTAGGAAAAATCAATCCCAAAAAAAGACAAATCAGGTTCAAAAAAACATGAGTACAAACCTAAGCAATACCGTAGAAATAGAAGCTTCAAATGAATCAATCGTACTATCTGAAAATTCTGATAATACAGAGACTAATCTCTTAGAAAACAACCACAATTTCTCTCAAGAGTTTAAACCACAAAATAACCTACTAAAATGGAAAAAAAAGCCTAGCAAAGCAGAACAAAAAGCTTTAGAACTTCAGGCGAAAAGTACATATTTGCAGGAACTCGGAGAAAAACTACAAAAAGCACGAAAAATACGTTGTTTATCAATAAAACAAATTCATAAACAAACCTTCGTACCACTTCATTACATAGAAGCAATAGAGAAAGGCGAAACAGAAAAGTTACCAGAAGATGTATATCTTCGGGGATTCATCATTCGTCTTGGCAATTTTTTAGGATTAGATGGAGAAACTTTAGCAGCAGCCCTGCCTATTTCCCATTCACTTCAAGGTTTAATTCCATCCTGGTCTGAGTCCAATCAAAACTTTGGATTTTATCTAGATTCAGCTTACTTATACATAGGTTATGCAACTTTAATAGCTGGAACAGTAAGTGGACTAAATTGGATATCTCAACAAACAAGTCCTGAAGCCAATCTGATTCAGAATACAATAGAACCTTCTAATTCAGTTGTCCATTCAGATAAAGATTTAGAAACTAGCCAAACGCCAGGATTAAAATCTACTACAAATAGTCTAGTGGTTAGTTCTGATATAGCTCCACCAGAAACAATGATTTAATTTTTGACATCCTCCCCGGCTGTTAGGCACACGGGGAAACAACCGAGCCCTAGCTCCGATGCGGGTTGACGTTTCACAGGCTGTCCCTACTTTGGCAG
Organism: Trichodesmium sp. MAG_R02; assembly: GCA_023356605.1. Lineage (GTDB taxonomy): Bacteria > Cyanobacteriota > Cyanobacteriia > Cyanobacteriales > Microcoleaceae > Trichodesmium. The sequence continues at coordinate 8,584 of JAKQYE010000175.1, forward strand.
TAGTCTTACACTTGCCGACCCGTACGTTTTTTTGTCACGGACTGCCTACCCGCGACTAATATATTTATTCCGAACTCAAAGCCATGACAACATGACCTGTGAAAAAAAATCAACTAAAAAGTCGCCCGCTTATGGGCGAGGCTTTCAACCCAATTTTTTGGTAATCAGAAGATTATCTCTATGTACAACTGTCTGAGCTCTCCCATAACCCAAAATATCAGGTATATTTTCTGAGCAACAACCTATAATTTTCTGTAATTCAATATGGTTATAGTTGACAAGCCCTCTGGCTATTTCCTCACCTTCTTCATTGCATAGTTTGACCGCATCTGATGAACTAAACTCGCCTTTTACTTGAGTAATGCCAGCAGCTAATAGAGATTTTCCATACTCAGAAATGGCATTGACTGCACCTTTGTCTAGATATAGTTGGCCTACCGGAACCAAAACATTGGCAATCCAATGTTTGCGCGCATTAACTTGTCGTGGTTTCGGTTCAAACTGAGTGCCAATAGATTCTCCATTGAGGATTTTATGTATATTAGTGGGAATTTTACCATTAGTAATTACAGTTCGGACTCCAGCAGAGGTAGCAATTTTGGCTGCCCCAATTTTTGTAATCATCCCGCCAGTTCCTCTTCCACTAACAGACTCTCCAGTTTGAACTTGAAGTTCTTCAAGTTGTTCTATGTGCTCTACTAAGCTAATAGGTAGAGCATCTGGATTATTTCTAGGATCCGCTGAGTATAATCTATCAACATCGGTTAGTATGAATAACCAATCAGCCTCTACTAGACTGGCCACTAAGGCTGAGAGAGTATCATTATCCCCAAAATTTAGTTCTTCAATAGCAGTAGTATCATTTTCATTGACTATCGGGACTACACCCAGTCGAAAAAGTTGTTGAAATGTGTTGTAAGCATTGACATAACTACTACGTCGTGCTAATTCAGTTCTGGTTAGTAAAATTTGGGCAATTGTCTGTTGTAAAGATGAAAACAAGTCATCATAGACTCGCATCAGTCGTCCTTGACCTACTGCTGCTATTGCTTGCTTGGCAGAAATATTCTGGGGCTTTTGAGTTAATCCTAATAGATCACAACCTACACCAACAGCCCCAGAAGATATTAAAACGACTTGATGTCCTTGCTGACGTAGGTTGATAATAGTTTCAATTAAGCTAGAAATTGTGGATAAGGCTAAATTTCCGGTTTCTAAATTAGTTAGGCTAGAAGTGCCTATTTTAATTACTATTGTATTCATAGAAATAATTTAATTTCTCAACTACTAATCCTCTAGGAAAAAATCAGTCTTTAACTGAGTATAAAAGACTAATCATTACAATCTCTTTGACCATTTAATATGTTGATATCCTCCCCGGCCTAAAGACACAGGGAAACAACCGAGCCTTAGCCCCTCGGCGAGGTTGACATCTCACAGGCTGCTGCTACTTTGGGAGTTGTCTTATGCTGGCTGACTTGTCCGTTTTTCATCTCGGCACACCCACCCGCGACTAATATATTTCTTACTGCATTTTCGTCTCCATCATGTTTAGCCCCACAATGTACGACATTCCCACGAACTGATATAGTCATTTTAATTTAGATTGAGACAAGTATTTATCGCTATAACTAAGGTTCAGCAGGAAAAGTTTTCTATTCTTATTTTAAATGATTATAAATCTAATTTTCTACCTTAAAATCCACAACAACAGTAAGTTGGGGATATAGCTTCCCAACGACTCATTACTCTTTGAGCCCCACCGTACTTTTCTGCAAATAAATTCTAAAAATGTCCTGAATTTTCCCCAGCCTTTCTTCAGAAATAGTTGTTGATAATTTCCAATTCTTAACCATTCCAGAAATGTTCAAATCCTCTAATAACGATTGTTTAGAAACTTGCTAATCGTTGTTTTTGTCACAATGTTGGATATGTACGTTACTTAAATCTGGCTTTCATAGAATGACTTTTGAACTAAAGAGCATGATAACATAGCTTTTGGGAAAAAATAAACTAAAAAGTCGGCCTAGAAGAGCGAGGATTTCAACCAAATTTTTCGGTAAATGATTTTTGATTCACTCAATCCCCAAAAACACTTCTAAGATGATAAAGCATTGTCTCTCTGTAGGACTTACGTATTGCTTCTATATGTGGTGTATTTTTAATAATTATTTCCGATATTTAGACTACAATTAGTGTCTTTGCGTAAGTCCTGTCTATGATTAAAAATAGATTATTAATTCTCTTGAGCAGAGAGAACAAACAAAAGCTTATTTAGTGATCCTGTGTTTTTTTTGTTATATATGCTATATTTAATGGTTATCCGTTTCCTCTCTAAAAATTACCATCATTGACATTCCTTAAAAATTGCAAAACCTAAATGGAATTTTATAACACTAGTCTCAGCTACTAAATTAAGATAAATTTGCAAAGACTAAATAAAACAAACTTTTAGTCTAATTAGGTGTGCAGGAGAAAAATCTAAGAATGCTAAATAGAATGTCAACAGTATATTCAACGAATTTTACCAAAAATACTCAACCAAAACTACTTCGTGTAGGGGTTATTGGAGTTGGTAATATGGGGCAGCATCATACCCGCGTCCTAAGTTTACTTAAAGATACTAAATTAGTGGGTGTGGCAGACATCAACGTTGAAAGGGGACTAGATACTGCCGGCAAATATGGAGTTCGTTTTTTTGAGAACTATCAAGAGCTTTTGCCTCATGTTGATGCTGTCTGTGTCGCCGTGCCCACTCTTCAACATTACTCTGTAGGAATGACCTGCTTAAAGGCCGGAGTCCATGTCTTAATGGAAAAGCCGATCGCTGCTAGTATTACTGAGGCCGAGTTTTTGGTTAATACTGCTGCTGAAGCAAATCGAATTTTACAGGTGGGTCATATAGAAAGGTTTAATCCTGCTTTTCAAGAACTCAGTAAAGTTCTGAAAACTGAAGAATTATTGGCCTTGGAAGCTCATCGGATGAGTCCTTATTCTCATAGGGCTAATGATGTGTCTGTGGTGTTGGACTTGATGATCCATGATATTGACTTATTACTAGAATTGGTGGCCGCCCCAGTTGTCAAACTAACTGCTAATGGTAGTAGTGCTTCTAATTCGGGAAATTTAGATTATGTTACGGCTACTCTTGGTTTTGCTAATGGTATTGTGGCCACTCTAACTGCCAGTAAGGTGACACATAAAAAACTTCGTTCTATCGTTGCCCACTGTAAAAATTCTTTGACAGAAGCAGATTTTCTCAATAATGAAATTCTGATTCACCGTCAAACAACGGCAGATTATGTGACAGATTATGGTCAGGTTCTTTATCGTCAGGATGGTTTAATAGAAAAGGTTCATACGAGCAATATTGAACCTCTTCATGCTGAATTGGAGCATTTTGTTCATTGTGTAGGTGGAGGAAATAAACCTTCAGTTGGAGGAGAACAAGCTCTTAAGGCATTAAGATTAGCTAGTTTGATTGAGAAAACAGCTCTTGATGATTTGGCTTACCATCCAGTAAGTTCTGAATTTAATTTGTTGAATAATTCTATGTTGAAAGTAGGGTGAAATATTTTGATAATTCTACTAGGAATTTTTGAAGGTAAGTCTGATGCTAAATCTCAAAAGTATTGCTATGTATTATTGAGTTTAAGACGGAATGTTGTATCCAAAAATTTCCTTAAATGTCTTTGGCTCTTAGGCTTTCACCGAGTAATATCATGTCTGGATAATTAGTGATTAAAAAGTTTCTGTTTGTATTTTGGCTTTAGCCCTATCTCCACTTAGGGCTATTCCATTACTAAGAACTTTGATTATAACTATTCCACCGGATATGATATAAGATATCCTTGCTAAATGCCTATAATCCTTAAAAACATTACCGAAAAATTTGGTTTAAAGCCTCGCCCTCCTAGGGCGACTTTTTAGTTGATTTTTTTCTATTTTAATATTAATAACTAAGTACAGAAAACCAAAATAATATGGTCAATTAATGGCACATCGAATCTCATTAATTGACCGTCGATTTAGCTGAAAAAAATTATTGGGAACTAGGAATCAAAATGAATGGTTTCAATACTGTTAAAACTCTTTAATAAATCACCTCTAATTTATGAGTTTTGACTTGCCTATATACCTATAATTTCCTCCAAAAAATCAGGAAAAGTTATCAAAAAGTTGAACTATTCCAACCCCAAAGATAACCTTGAGCATCAGAAAATTCTATATAGATTCGATTTTTAGGAACCCCGAGAGTTTTATTAATTTGTTCACAAAAATCTTGACTCATTTCTTTGGTTTGATTAGGCTTCATACTACCAATACTTTTAATTTCTATGTAGCAAGTCGGCTCATCACTATTTCCACCAAAAGTCATGGGAATATCAGATTCAAAGGCTGTCATTACGTAAGATTCTGGTTTACGAAAATGCTTGGCTATACTAGATGAAAGTTGTTTGAGAAGGTTGTCAATTTTATCTTTTTCTGGTTGGGCAACGGAAGTTTTGACTTTGATTAATGGCATAGTTCGATTAATAGTTGACGATGAACAAAATAAACTATTTAGGTAGGAATTAAATTATAAAAGTTAACTAATCAATTGTCTATAATAGACCTGAAGAAAGGAAGGGAAAACACATAGAAAAAAATATATGAATATCAAACGGCCATTGAAAAGTATAGCTAAGGGAGTTTCGACGTTTGCTGGACCTCTGGGGGCTCCTCTTGAATTAATTCTTAGTTTCTATGAGGATAAACAAACACAAGAGCGTGAGGCTCAACTAGACGCAATGATCCTTGAGGGACAAAGTTTGAACCGTGAAACTCTTGAGGAGATATTTCAAGCTAGAGAGGAAATTAAGGAATTGAGGGCACAATTTATTTTGGTAATGGAAATTTGTTTTTCTATTTTAGCTGAAAACAGGAAATTGTTATTTAGTCCAGATTTAGAACAAAATCTTCCTTTTTTTATTGAACCATATAAGGAACGCTTGGAAGCAAGTGGGTTGATTACTAATGATGTTTTGGCTGATGCACTTTATGATTGTTATGAAAAGGATGCTCGACTTTTTTTAGCACATATTTCTGCTGATTTTCCTGTGGGAGAACTTCGTAGTTATGAGGCTTTACCTGTTATTATTTCTGATTTTTTAACAAGATTTTCTGGTCAGGGATTAAATCAACAAGCTAAAATATTTAAGACTTTAAGTAAGAAAAATCCAGGTAGTAGACCTTTAAGGGTAAAAAGTTTGATGCTTCAAGAACAAGTGATTAATCAAATAGGGGAGTGAGAAAATATTTATGCCTAGTGAATTT
>JAKQYE010000176.1 GCA_023356605.1 Trichodesmium sp. MAG_R02
GCTTACCGTAGTGAGTATGTCCATATTTGATGATTTTAGTAGATTGGCATTTAGGACAGTGCATAGCTATAAAATTAAATTTTAATTTATATTTTACCATTACTATGCAGGACTACCAAAATTTCATACCTCATCAAGTCCAAAACTGCTATAGCTACTAATTACAACTTGAGGTGCTAATAATAAATTTTCTTCAGATTTAATTAATTGCCCAATACCTAGAAGTTTATCCTCATGATTATGTACTCGAAAATGATGCTCAGTTTTTTCCGGTTCTATTTCCCATCTTATTTGATAGGGTAAACGTTGACCTTGGCACCATCTTTTTGCATCTTCAGCAACTAAGGCGATGGCTGGTAAATGTGCCAATGCTATTTCCATAGATAAAAGACTAAACTTATTTTCCTGTAGCTGATTTTCCACTTCTGGAAAAGTGAGACTATTTTCCTCAAAAAAACCACTACTTTCTTTTCTGGTTAAAGCAGCTAAAGTTCCGCCAGTATTTAAAATTGTACCTAGATCGCGGGCGATCGCTCGAATATAAGTTCCTGTACCACAAGCGATCGCCAAATCTACTTCTGGAAAATCTCCACCTCGCCAGTCAAGAATCTCTATATTAAACACTTCAACAATACGAGCAGGAACATCAACAGTTTTTCCCTGACGCGCTAAATTATAAAGTCGCTTTCCTTGCACCTGTATTGCACTATAAGTCGGTGGTACTTGCTCAATTTTGCCTAAGAAATTTGGCAACACTGCTTCAATATGAGACGATATTAATTCAGATGCTGGTGCAGATTGAACAATTTCTCCTTCTAAGTCATCAGTAGTAGTAATCACACCAAATCTGACTGTACCATGATAAACTTTTTCTGAAGGTAGAAACTGTAATAATCTGGTTGCCTTTCCCACCGCAATAGGTAAAACACCAGTAGCAGCAGGGTCGAGAGTTCCTCCGTGTCCAACACGCTTGAGACGTAGCAGCTTTCGTACTTTTGCTACACAGTCATGGGAAGTCATGCCCGATGGTTTGTTAAGATTGAGAAATCCTTCCATTATATTGTTATTTCAAACCTAATTTTTTGTGATCATGTTGTTTCAGATAGTTCTGAAGTCAAGGTTCTCTTCATTGACTCCAATAACTATTGCCAGAAAATCTTCTGGGTCATTCCTCAACCTAATAACTGTTGCATCTTTTTCAGCAACTATTGTCTCCAAAAATTCCAGGTCATTACGTCTCAAACCATTAATTAATCCTATTCGATCATTTTCATCAGTATTATAATCAATAATATAATCTGCCTTTGATTTATCCTGACTACCTGTAATTGTAGAAATAATAAATAAATCTTCTCCATCCCCCCCTATTAAAGTATCAGAGCCCTTATCCCCTGCTAGAGTATCATCACCTTCACCTCCGAATAGGGAGTCATCACTTTTGCCTCCGTATAAACAATCATCACCTGAGTCGCCATAAAGACAGTCATTCCCAAAATTTCCATAGAGTATGTCTTTATCCTCCCCTCCAAGTAGAGAGTCATTATCCTTACCACCCCACAATGTATCTTTACCATCACCTCCTAACAGAGTATCCTGGTCTTGATTACCAAACAGAGAATCATCACCCCTTTCTCCCAGAAGGCTATCATTGTCCTGATTCCCAAAAATTATATCTCCTCCACTTCTACCTTCTATGGTATCGTCACCTTTCAATCCCTCAATTGAATCTGCTTGTGCTGAACCAGTCGTATCGTCGTCTTTATCTGTCGGAGTAATTATCTTAAATGGACTTCCAGAACCTCCATTGCTTAGAGGACTTGTGCCATTATTACCAGTACTACTTCCATTTCCATTATCCTGAGGTGGCCTGAAAAGCTCAACTATAGTACCATTAAAAATACCTTCTACTGTTGCAACAACCATAAAACTTTTCTAAATAACTTCCTTGTATGATTATTATGATCATACTAAGATCTACATATCTTTAATTATATTTCTTTGGTCAATTTAATATATACCATTTCTGTTGAATAGTATTACCGTAAGTAGCTTTTGTATATATATGTCCCATCAACTAAACTACAATAGACAAAGAATGTCAAGTCTAATTAATCTCAATATCCACAATTTCCTAGATTCAGTTATTATAGCAATACCAATTAAGCAAAGATGTCTCAATATATACCTAAAACCCCTTTGAGCAAATTTTTGACTTCTATTTTTTGACTGAATTAGGACTTACGCAGTACCGCTATATATGGTGCAAAAATTATCATTTTCAAGATATTACCACTATACATAGTGCAGTTGCGTAAGTCCTGTGAATGAAAAATTTTAGTCTCAAGTCTCCCCTTTTCAGGGGATAAAAGGGGATAGAAAAAGAACATTCCGTATTTTAAGTCTCCCTATTGCAAGAGATGCTCATAACTAATAACTGTTATAGTTATTTTAAATAATAATGAGACACTATATCGTACCGCCATTTTCTACAAAATTTATTACTTTTTGTCTTAAGTCTAAACTGTAAGGCATAGTTCAAAATAGTTTCTAGTTGACTTAATTTTATTATACTCATTTTTTTGTTTCAATCTTAATTAAAAAGACTATAAATGATAACTGAAAGGACCCGTAGCAATACATCTTCTTGTTTTGACGAAGACATAAATTTTTGTTAATTTTAAACTAAGCAGACAATAGAAAAGTAAAACTAAAAAAAATAATTTATTGATTTTAGATTTGCAACTAAACAAGTTATAAAAGCAAGTTCTGATAAATTAATAAATTAATAGTCAACTGAATTAGCTGCAACTCTCAAACTAATACTTAATATTGGAGTCCAAATAAATAGTAATGTTTAATCCAACGCAAATCTTAATAGATACTTTTGTCAAAGAGCTACAAGCAGGATATCATCGTACTTATGGTGGTTTTAAACCAGACTACCCAGAAATTATTGCCTGGGCAGGAAATATGGCTCTGGAAAATATTGCTAATTGTGATGCATTATATCACAATGTTGAACACACAATGTTAGTTACCCTTGTTGGGCAAGAAATTTTGCGAGGTAAGCATATTCGTGAAGGTGGAGTTTCTCCGGAAGATTGGTTACATTATATTATTTCTTTATTGTGTCATGATATTGGTTATACTAAAGGAGTCTGTCGAAAAGACCAAGAATTATTAGGTATATATGCTAGTGGAATAGATGGTGGGATGATTCCTTTAGCATATGGTTCGACTGCGGCCAGTTTAACACCTTATCATGTTGACCGAGGTAAATTAGTAATAGATGAACGTTTTGGTGGCCATCGATTAATTGACGCAGATCAAATTAAACGTAATATTGAATTAACTCGTTTTCCTATTCCAGAAGCGGAAACTTATCAAGATAGAAATAATTTTTCTGGATTATCAAGGGCGGCGGATTTAATTGGTCAATTAAGTGACCCTAATTACTTACTCAAAATTAGTGCTTTATTTTATGAATTTGAAGAAGTAGGCACTAATAAAGTTTTAGGTTATAAATCTCCAGGGGATCTCCGACGCAACTATGCAAAATTTTACTGGAATGGAGTTTATCCTTATATTCCTGCTGCTCTTAATTATTTGGAATTAACTCAAAGTGGAAAACAAATTATTGCTAATCTCTATGCAAATGTATTTCAGGTTGAACATGAACCTCACACAAAAGTTAATGGTACAAAATCTGAAAATAGTGATGATAAAAATTCCAATGATGGAGATTTGGAAATCAAAATACCAATTACAGAAAAGAAATTTAGTGATTTTTTAGATTTGAATTTATAAGCAGATATTAAGCAGCAATTTAAAAATCAAATCAATTAATTTATACTATTAATATATGATATATTTTGAGTAGAATTATCAAGTAATTTCAGTTATTAGTGAGTAGTTAGATTTTCACAGATTTTCCAAGTTTTCAATCAAAATAATTTAATTATTAAAAAACTGGAATACACTCTACATTCTGTCCTATGGCTTTAAGCTAGAGTCTATGTACTCTTAAATTGAGGAAAGGAAATAATAAATCGTGGCAAAATTAACACCAGAAGTTGATAAATATACTCAAAAATTAAGGGAGAAAATTCAAGAAGCTGGTTATGCTTACTATGTTCTTGATGACCCAATTATGGATGATGCTGTTTATGATCGTCTACTTCGAGAATTACAGGAATTAGAAACCCAATATCCTCAATTAATTGTTCCAGATAGTCCTACTCAAAGAGTGGGAGAAAAGCCAGCAACTCAATTTGTATCAATTCAACATAATATTCCTCTTTATAGTTTAGAAAATGCTTTCAATATTCAAGAATTAAAAAGTTGGCAAGAACGTTGGCAGCGTCAACCACTTCGTGAAAATCAAAGGCCAACTTCTCTATTACTCCCCCTAAGTGAGGAACTAAAAAATCAAAACTCTATTGATGAATCAGACCAGTTTGCTACAGTTAGTTCTTTAACTCAAGTAACTACTGAGTCTCATTATGATGGAATGGACCTAGCAGCTATAGATTATGTTTGTGAATTAAAAATTGATGGTTGTGCTTTAGCTTTAACTTATGAAAATGGTTTATTAGTACGAGGTGCTACTCGCGGTGATGGAATTATGGGGGAAGATATTACTCAAAATGTCAAGACAATTAATAGTATTCCCTTAAAACTGAAAATCAATAATCCACCTTCAATAGTAGAAGTTCGGGGTGAAGCTTTTTTGTCAACAAATGTATTCGAAAATATTAATGCTGAAAGAGAAAAAAATGGAGAAACTCGATTTGCAAATCCCCGCAATGCGGCAGCAGGTACTTTAAGACAATTAGACCCAAAAATAGTTGCTCGACGCCGACTAGATTTTTTTGCATATACACTTTATTTAGAAGAAAATCAATCAGAATTTTCTCAATTTTCTACCCAGTGGCAATATTTAGAATTACTTCAAAAATTAGGTTTTAAAGTTAATCCTAACAGTAGAGTTTGTTCTTCTTTAAATTGCCTTGAAGCATATTATCAATACTGGGATAAAGAACGAAAAAATCTAGCTTATTTAACTGATGGAGTAGTTGTTAAACTTAATTCTTTATCACTACAGAAAAAATTAGGATTTACTCAAAAATTCCCTCGATGGGCGATCGCTCTTAAATACCCTGCCGAAGAAATTCCAACCATTGTCCAAGCAGTTACAATTCAAGTAGGCCGTACTGGGGCCTTAACTCCCGTGGCCGAACTAAAACCAGTTCAGTTGGCAGGGACAACCGTACAAAGGGCATCCCTACATAATAGCGATCGCCTAGCAGAACTGGACTTACATATTGGAGACATAGTAATAGTCCGTAAGGCAGGGGAAATCATCCCAGAAGTGGTCAGAGTTTTACCAGAATTACGACCAAAAAAAGCCCAAAAATTTCAAATGGCCACTCACTGTCCAGAATGTGGTCAACCTGTAATTAAATTTAGAGATGAGGCAGTAACTCGATGTATTAATACTTCATGTCCCGCTATTGTCCGGGGTTCATTAGCACATTGGGCATCTAGGGCCGCTCTAGATATCAATGGTTTGGGAGAAAAGCTGGTGGAGCATTTGATTGATAGTGGTTTGGTTAAGTCCGTGGCAGATTTGTATAATTTGACTGTGAAAGATTTGATTTCCCTCGAACGTATGGGAGAAAAATCAGCTACTAAATTGGTAGAAGCGATCGCCACTTCTAAAACCCAACCCTGGAGGCGGGTACTTTATGGTTTGGGTATTCGTCATGTGGGTACGGTGAATGCAGAGCTGTTGACTCAAAAATTCACAACTGTGGCAAAGTTACGGCAAGCAAAGCCAACTGATATTGAAGCAGTGCATGGTATTGGCCCAGAAATTGCTCAATCTGTGGCACAGTGGTTCCAGGTACTAGCAAATCAGAATTTAGTGGCACGTCTAGAAACTGCTGGAGTGATAATGGAGACCAAAGACTCTAAAGATAATCCGCCAAAAGAGCAAAGTGGTTTATTAACAGGGAAAACTTTTGCATTGACGGGAACTTTGCCCACTTTGAAACGAGATGAGGCAAAAAGTTTGATTCAAAATGCTGGTGGTAAGGTGACAAGTTCGGTCAGTTCTAAGACTGATTTTGTTGTGGTGGGAAAAGATGCAGGTTCTAAGTTAGAGAAGGCAAAAAACTTGGGAGTAAAACATTTGAGTGAGAGGGAGTTGTTGGATATGTTGGCAGCCAGTCGGATATAGTATTATGTCTGGTCAAGAAAGAAGACGGAAGGGAGGAACTAGAGAATAAGTTATATCAAATCTGGTAGCATCAGTGTTATTCGTTATTTATGAAAAGTTTCTTGTATCTCTCTCTTTTATAACTTAACAATTCTCGAAAACGATATAATCCTAAATTAGATAAGGCATCGGATAATTTCTGGTTAGCCATCTAGCCTAAATACGTTTAAGTCCTCTACGAGAATATGTTGATAAGTTTTAGCTAATAATGTAGTGGTTTTTTGCAGAAAATCCTCTCGAACATTTGCTATATAGAGATGCTTTTTTCTTAGTTTCTGGTAATATTCAACCTCATTTTTTGATGCTTCTATTCCAGCACGACGGTTGCCTAGCACCTTATTCCTGTTTCTCCACTATATCAATCCAAGCTTGATTTTCGCTCTTTTCATGGAAGACGGAGTCTCAAAGGTGTTTGGGTCACTAAGAGTAGCAAAAGTTTTTATTCCTAAATCAATTCCTACTTTTTGATGCTTGTGTTTCTAAAATCAGCAAATTCATTCGGTCTATAGTGCATCCTAGACATTATGTACAGGTATGTTTAGTATTGTACAGGTTTTTGTCTTCTAGAAAAAGCTCAACTTACCCAAACTCACCCACGGAACTGTATAAGGTTTGGAGCTAGCTTCGGTGTTTCACCCATATACTACTGACCGCAATCTGTAACTTATCTACGATCCAGGCTTCAAATCTCAAGGGAATATCAAGCTATTACATAGTTTTCGATCATTACTCATACTGCCACAATATCCCTATCTATGTATAAGTTTAAACAAGTAAAGTGAATTTTTATTTAACTATCAAGTCTCCTGACATGAAAAGTTTTTTGATTCTCTATTGCTTGTTCGGCGTATCAAAGAACTATACCACTAACGTTGTCAAGATTGCTATTAATTGACATCTTCCCCGGCCTAAAGGCACGAGGAAATAACCGAGCCGTAGCTCCTAGGCGGGTTGACGTTTCACGGGCTGCCGTCACTTTGGCAGTAGTCTTACACTTGCCGACCCGTCCGTTTTTTGTCTGGGATTGCCTACCCGCGACTAATATATTTTCTGCGAACTAAAAACAATTGTAACATGACCTGTAAAAAAAATCAACTAAAAAGTCGTCTGCTTATGGGCGAGGCTTTAAGCCAATTTTTTTAGTAAACCGTCATTATTAATGTTCTCTGTGAGCCAAAACTTTAGCCTTAGTAATTTCTATCCTTTCTGTTTCAAGTCCTCTCCTGTTACCTTTGAGAGACTCACAAGACCGACAACCACGAGTGGCATCAGCACTACTAAGAATATCTTTGCTAGTTTTGACTTTGTTATCTTTGTATGTTTTCATTTTCTATCGTTATTGTTTATTCTTTAGGGTTATCTAGAAAGTACCATTGGCATGATACTGATATTAATTGCTACATAGACATCAGAAATAATGATTCCTGTAAGAAAATCTCAAATCATAACGCTTCAATCAGGTATAGTTAGACTACAGGAGATAATAGTAACTTAGCCAGGATTGAGGCAAAAAACGTATTTCTATCATTGTCAGTGGTAGCATTTGCATTTGACGTCCACAGGAAAGTAGTCTATCCAGATAGTAATCTCAAATATCGAAATTACCTTCCTTATGGGTAAGTTTTTTAGTCAAAGCAAGATATAAAATTTTTTTTGATTTTCAGTTGCCTGTTCCGTATGCAAAGTCCTAGACTAACAAAATTGTCAGAATTACCATTGAACAAACTGCCATTGTTAAAATTTTATTTGTAGAATAGACCTTGAATTTATATCAGGCATTTATTCTTTAGTTAGGCAGTCAGAACCAACAGTAAACGGGCATGAATTAAACTCAATCCCCCTAATCCCAAATCTAGACTTCCATCCAACACTACTCCAGTATTCAAAATTCGGTCTAATAACTCTAAAATAGAAGGTTTATCAGAATTTTCTCCTGGATAATACCCTCCTGACTTGGGCAACAAAGTACCAATTTCTCCCAAATCTAAATTCAAATCTTCGGTGTCAATATCAAAAACCCCGCAGAGCCTAATGACTTGTTCCTCTAGCTGTCGGAGACTTTCAGCTGCACGATTTAACTCTTTATCACTAAGTATTCCGGCATCCATTCGCCGAATTACTTGAGCTTCCATTAGTTGCCGCAGTAACTCAATCACTGTTAACAACAATGGAGCCAACCCTGCCTCGGATTTACTTTTAGATTTGTCAATAGGAACTATTAGGGATTCCTCTGAAGATGGTTCTAGGGACATAAGAATAATTATCTCCTATTTAAGAAAATATAAAATTATAGCACTTCCCTCTGGCATAGCTAGACCACAGGAGGCAACAACAACTTAGTCAGACCCTAGTATGAAAAGTTATTTGATTCTCTGTTGCCTTTTCCATACGGGAAGTGCAAGACTACCAACCTTGTGAAGATAGACTTTCACTAAACTGCGATTATTGAGGTTCTCTTTGAACTAAAACTCCAGACCTCGCAACTTGGATTCTAGCTGTTTCAACTTCTCGATTATTTTTGCCACTCAGAGAACGACAAGACGCACAACCGCGAACTGCCTCATGATGAAGAATATCTTTCCGAGTTTTGACTTTTTTTGCTACCATTTTCTTTCTATCCTTATTGTTAGTGTTATCTGGAAAGTACCATTGGTCTGATACTGATATTAACTGCTCCTAAGTCCTTCTATTTCTGACTCTAGGGAAGCAACTCGATCAAGAAGTTTTTGATTTACCTGGACCAAAGAATTGTTTTGACTGGTGAGATAGGAGTCACCTTCCCACCAATTAATTCCCATCTCTCTAGCTCTCTCCACAGAAGAAATCAACAGACGGATTTTGATAGTTAGAAGTTCTGTCGAAGCAACAGAGACAGAAATATCTCCAGCAATTACAATTCCTTTATCCAGAACCCTTTCCAGTATATCTGCAAGACTATCGCCACCAACTGCTGTAGCCATGTTACTACTAGTTTTCATTTAATACCTTCTGTAAGTTGAACATCAAAGGTAGAAAATTTTTCCCCGCTGAAAAATTCCTCTATAACTTCATTTAGTTGCTGCATAGATTCCTCTGTAGACAAATTAGAGCGTGATATTAATATATCAGTACAAATATCTGAAAAATGAGAATCCTTACCATCCAAAGGAACATCATGGTCATGGCAAACCTTAGCAATGATTAGAGCAGAACGCAAACCGCAATATTTTGAATGTTCTTTCTCTACTCTTTTCCGAAAAGCACGAACTAGCTTAACTATAAACTCTGCTTTTATAGGGTTAACTCCAGTTTTACGTATGACTATTTCCTGCTCAGTTTTAATATCTGGCTCTCCCATACCAATTGTTACCACCCGGTCCAACAAAGCATCTTGAGTGGCATGAACTCCAGTCCATTCCTCAGAGTTGGAAGTGAAAATCATCCTAAACTTAGGATCAACCTGAACATATTCAGACTGATTTTGGTTAGGTGGCAAAACCAACATTTTTTCTTCTAAAACCGAGAGTAAAACATTGTTTACCTCTGGACGAGAACGGTTAAATTCGTCATAAACGAGAGTAAAGCCTTCCTTACAAGCCAAAGTCAACCTAGAATCAGTCCAATTATGTTTCATTTCATCCTCAACTTTTAATACGGTGTGGATGTAATTGTCTACAAGTTTTTTCCTAGTATATCCTGACTTATTACCTATCAAGTCTGAGGTTTTAAACTCATCATCACCAATTATTAAAAAAATAGGCTGGCGGCGTAGATGGGCAAGGTGTAATGCAAGAGTAGTCTTACCGACTCCTGCTGGACCACGCAAATGAACTGAATACCCAGAATCTAAATAACGCTGAGCGCGTTGAGTTATACGATCAACACTGGGGGTGCTGACAAATCGTTCGGGTGAGACATTAAGTACAGTAGTCAAAGTATTAGATCCTCCTAAATATAAATATTTTAGATGTAGTAGTGTAATATACCTAAAATGTTACTAAAGTCGGGGCAAGTTATAGCTCAAATTCATAGGCACGAAACTCAATGAGATGAACTCGCACCAAAGCCCCAATTAACCTTAAGAATAGATGATTATTAATATCCTAAAGTTATTGTTGTAAATTTTGATTTTGATGGTGCTGGTATCTTATTTGTTAACTTATTAATTTTAGGTTCATTCGATAATTCACTAGGTTCGTTCGATAATTCATCAAGTTCATTCGATAATTCACTTTTTGGACTTATTTGATGTTTTTTTATTTCTTCATTCAGCAAAGCAATATGCTCTTTGATTTCATTATATCGCTTTTCTAGATTTTTGAGTTCTTTTTCCAAATGTTCTTTTTTTACAAAATTTTGATACATTGTTAAGTATGCCTGTGCTTCGGAAGCTTGGCGAGGTATACTGGCAATTTTTCTTCGTGAAATATTCACACGCTTTAGTGAATTGTGCATAGTTAATAAATAAGTTATTTCGTGAGCATTTAGAATATTTTTCTAAAAATTAAGTCAAGAGACAAAATTTAGCAGAACTAATCTTCTTCTATGTCAGAATAAATAATTAGCTGCTCCTTTAATTTGTTCAATAGGTTCAATTGAACGAGGCAACATTGGCATACAAACAACTTTTGCTTTCGGAAACTTATCCCTAGGAACAATGCTATTAGAGGTACAACAATTTAAAACTACATAGTTTTGCGCTATGTTCATTTTTGCAAGAGATTGATAAAGACGTTCTGCTTCAGCAATAACTCCAGTCTGGGGACGTATGACTCCAAGAAACTCAGTTTGTTTTGGATCTTTGAGAATTTTTTGTGCTTTAACCACCCGTTGGCGTAAAGTTCGTAAACGACCCATAAATTCAGTTTTACCAATAATATCTTGATATTTGATCCATAATTTGAAAATCCAGCCTAACCAATCTTGTATTGCACTGGGCATTTTTAGAAAACGTAATAAATGTCCTGTGGGAGCTGTATCTAAAATAATTAAATCTTCTTGTTTTTCCTCCAACAACTCAATAACTGTTAATAACGATAATATTTCATCAATCCCAGGTAAAGCTTGCTCGACAATTTGACGCCATCCCTTGGGGGCAAAAGCAATTTCAAAAGAGTCTGAATTATCAGATTTTTCCCCACTCATCATTTCTGCTAATTCCCACAGATAATCCTCCCTAAATTTGTCAAGAACTTGATCTGCTTCTACTTCTTGTCCCTTGAGATTAGAATTAATGATAGATGGTTCATGACATAGAGTTAGACCAAAAGCGTCTGCCAAAGAATGAGCAGGATCAATAGAAACAGCTCTGACCTGGCTTTGAGGATGTCGTTTTGCCATTTCCCAACTAATGGCAGCAGCTACAGTAGTTTTTCCTACACCTCCTTTTCCCCCAATAACTAATAAACGCCTACCCTCTTCGATAAAGTCAGTAAAACCAGGAGGAATTTTTTCTGGCCACTTGATATTAATGACTCCAGAGGTTGATAATTGTTGACTTTCTGCTGAATATATTTGGTTTATTAGATTTTCTAAAGCAGTTACACCTAAAGGTTCAGATTCTTGTTGGGGTATCAAACATACCGGTTTTTCTCCCGCCAGTTCAATAAACTTATTGACTAACTTTTGCTGTTCCTGGTAGCGATCGCCATTACTATTTTTATCTATAACAATTTGATTGACAAAAATAGCACCATAAGGAATTTTTATCTTTTTCAAAGAATCTAAAAACCTCCTGGTCTCCTGAAAACTCATGGGTTCAGGTAGTGCTACAACTAAACAAGTGGTATTTGGTGAATCTTGTAATAAATGACGACCTGCGGCTAATTCATCCTTAAGATTTTGTAATACTTCATCTACTTCATTTGGCGTATAGTCACCAGCGAAACTTTTTTTTATATATTGATGTTTCTGTTGAAAAAGATCTAGAGAATTAAGTAAAGTATCCAAAAAATCCATCAGCTTGAATAAGTTGAGAGTGTGACCGCTCGGAGCCATATCTACTACCACGCGATCAACAACTTTTTCGTTGCAGAGCCGTTGTATTTCCAGTAAGCCCATTAATTCATCTAATCCTGGCCAATCTAGATCCCATACTGGAGTAAGATCTTCTCCTTCAACAAAACTACCTCGTTCTACAAGTACTTCTAGAACATCGCCGTAACGTTCTTTAAATTCTTCGAGCAGAAGGTTAGCATCTAAAGCTCTGACCAAAAGATTAGGTAAACTTTCTAAAGGCATAGGTGTATCTGTAACTTCTATTTGCAAGACATCTCCTAAAGAGTGTGCAGGATCAGTAGAAATTAACAGGACTTTCTCATCAGAGAATTTTTTTGCCCACCTGGCAGCAAAAGCGCAAGAATTTGTAGTTTTCCCCACACCTCCTTTGCCACTAAACATTGCTAAATTGAGATTATCAAAAAGCTCCATCAGTTTTTTTTAAAATGAAAGGGAATAGGGAATTCAGATTTTTTTTATTCGAACTAAAAATCAATACAATTAAAAAGTTTATTTTTGTTATCCCTTACTATCTTTAGTATAATATACCATCAAGTCTTATTACAGTAAATATTTTTAAATTTTATTACAGCAAATATTTTTTTCTTTAACTGTCCCCAGTACTCCGAGCACACCATTACTATTAGTTGCTTTACATTAATTAAGCTTTGGCCTCCTATAGTTTCCTTAATCTTTCCCTGTAGTTTTTCATGGTTTCACCCTCTAGGAATTATTCATGCAGTAGAGCTATGGATAGTATCCCTGACAGAATAAGACTGTAAGATTTAGAGAGTCCCTTACTTCAATTAGAGTTAGGTGAATAGTTCAGGACTTACGCAAAATACAAAATCCACACCATCTATAGGGGTTAACGGCCGTTAACCCCTACTAGATATAGCAGTTATCCGTAAGTCCTGTAGTTGAAAGGAGAGTACGGCAGCACAAAGGAAAAATTAGGAGTTGCTCCTTAGAACTGGAACGACTTAATTACTTATCCCACACTTTACAATCTGTACTACCGCAAAAAATCCTAAATGAACCATACTAATTTATCTACTCTAATAGTCCTGATGCTCATGCCCCTGATATTGCTCGTGATGCTCATGCCCCTGATATTGCTCGTGATGCTCAGGCTCCTGATGTGAATTATCACTACTATGTGGCTGCATAGGCTGTGCCATTTCACTCTTAGATTAACCAACTAACCCAGCTGGATCACCCCAAACATACTTTTTGCGCTCAGCAATTTCAGTTTGCCGTTGTTGCTTGTCTGCTACAGCTATTTGGTGGTTCTGTTGCACCTCTTGTTGACGTTCAGCATTTTCAGCTCGATTTTGCTCTCTTTGTTGGGCAACCTCTTGTTGACGTTCAGCAATTTCAGTTTGCCGTTGCTGCTTGTCTGCTACACCTGTTTGGTGGATCTGTTTTACCTCTTGTTGACGTTCAGCAATTTCAGTTTGCCGTTGCTGCTTGTCTGCTACAGCTATTTGGTGGTTCTGTTGCACCTCTTGTTGACGTTCAGCATTTTCAGCTCGATTTTGCTCTCTTTGTTGGGCAACCTCTTGTTG
>JAKQYE010000177.1:0-8583 GCA_023356605.1 Trichodesmium sp. MAG_R02
ATCCCACCATCAATGGCCTTAATAACTTTTTGTCTTAAGTCATAGCTATAAGGAGAAGGCATAATCTTTCCTAGATAATTTTTCGAGCATTATGTCCTAATCTTTGCTTCGACTGCTATAATTGGTGAATTATCCATGCAGCAGTACACTGGAAATTTTTAATGATGGTAATAAATGTTGATTTAACCATTGTTCAAATCCCACGGCATTGACTCTTCCTTTTAATATAATTGGTGCCATTAATTTTATTTCCTTTTTTCTTATCCCGGCTACTAAATTTTCTCTTTTTCCTCGTTTTCCCTCTGGCTCACGATAAACTTTTTTCTCTTTTTTTGACCAGGTATAAATACAGTATTGATTATCTTCAAATCCTAATTTATCAATAAATATAGTTATTTTAAATAAGGATGAAAAATTATTTGGCACAATAATTACGAATAATTTCCAAATCGAGATGTATTGATAGGTGAATACATTCTAGCTATTTTTAATGCACTAAAATCATGTTATATGTCATTTAAATCAGGAGAGTATTTTGGCAAAAATAGTAATTGGTGACCCCCTGCTTCTACTAATTCTCTAATAACGTTTTTTCGTGTTTAATTGGTGAATTATCCATGCAGCAGTACACTGGGAATTTTTAATGATGGTAATAAATGTTGATTTAACCATTGTTCAAATCCCACGGCATTTAGACTTCCTTTGAATATAATTGGCGCTATTAAATCTTTTTCTTTTTTTCTTCTCCCGGCTACTAAATTTTCTCTTTTACCTCGTTTTCCCTCTTGCTCACCATAAACTTTTTTCCCTTTTTTTGACCAGGCATAAATACAGTCTTGATTATCTTCAAATCCTGATTCATCAATAAATACAAGGCTTTTACTTCCAAATTTTTTGATAAAATTTCGAGCTTTGCTGATAATATTCTATCCTTTCTTCTCTATTTCTTTCTCTATAACGAAGTTGTTTCTTTTTTCAAGGAAAATTCATTCTTTTTAAAGCATAAAATATCCCTGTTTGATTAACTCCAAATTTTTTAGCTCTGTCTGACAATGCTCGACTCTGGATTTTGTTTTACATCTTTTTCTAATTCTTTCCAATCTAATTTTCTTTGACGACTTTTTACCTTAGTTGCCTCCAATGTTGGGCGAGATAACCATCTATATATCGAAGCTCTTCCTATCCCAAATGTATGAGCTGCTTTGGTAATCGTACCGCCATTTTCTACAAAATTTATTACTTTTTGTCTGAAGTCTAAACTGTAAGGCATAGTTCAAAATAGTTTCTAGTTGACTTAATCAGGACTTACGTATTGCTTCTATATGTGGTGTATTTTTGATAATCCTGATCCGATATTTACACTAGAATTAGTGTCTTTGCGTAAGTCCTGTTAATTTTATTATACTCAATTTTTGTTTCAATCTTAATTAAAACAACTATACAAGGCTTTTACTTCCAATCTTTTTGATAAATTTAGTATTTTATGATGATATTTTATTCTTTCTTCTCTATTTATTTCTCTATAACGAAGTTGTTTTCTTCCTAGTAATTTTCATTCTTTTCAAAGCATAAAATATAGCTGTAAGATTAACTCCAAATTTTTTAGCTCTGTCTGCTAATGATCGATTTTGGATTTTGTTTTACATCTTTTTCTAATTCTTTAAAATCTAATTTTCTTTGATGACGTTTTACCTTAGTTGCTGACAATTTTGGGCGAGATAACCATCTATATATCGAAGCTATTCCTATCCAAAATGTATGAGCTGCTTCGGTAATCGTACCACCATTTTCTACAAAATTTATTACTTTTTTTCTGAAGTCTACACTGTAAGGCATGGTTAAAAATAGTTTATAGTTGACTTAATTTTATTCTACTCAATTTTTGTCTCTGTTTTAATTAAAACGACTATACATCGCGATGATTCGTCTCATAGTTCTGCCTTTAGTGTAATTAGCTACACCCTTACCCCTTTTCAAACAGCCTCTGACAGGATACCAGAACATTATTAGCTGCCTTATATGGCCAATTATCCCCTGACAATCCCTGGGTAATAATGGCTGATACCAAATCCGCATATAATAAAACCCACATTCTGTATTTCAATTTGTAGCAGAAAAATTATAAGTATTTATACTATAAAAATTATCTGGACTTCTGGAAAAAATAGGTTAAAAACTAAGCTAAAAGCTTATACAGCAATGCTTTTACATTTAATTAACCGTTTTCTTGATATACCTAGGTTTTAGCTATTTTTAGTTTTTTTTAGGTATGTCTCTTGCTAATAGTGGCTTTGGAGCCATTTTCGGCGTGAAAAATATAAAAGTCCAGTTATCTTCATTTTCCTTGCTCAGGAATGAAATTCTCAGGAAAACATTAAGTATAAATATTTGCTAAATCCTTGACTTATATTGACCACTATGATACAAACTAATGTGCTAATTTAAATGTAAAAAAGTTTTTGAGAAATGGTGTTATGGACTTTGAGAAGCTGATAGCTAATTGCTGAGTGCTGAGTGCTAATTATTATCGCACACACAATTTTGGTAACTGTAGTATCATATATTTCATAGTTCTTAATCCTTTATAAATAAGCTTTGATTCAATCCGAGACTTTAGAATTATTAGAATGGCCTCGCTTGTGTCAACATTTGGCCACTTTTACAGCAACTAAATTAGGTGCAGTTGCGGCTCATCATTTACCAATTCCGCTAACAAGAGCGGAGACAATGGACTTATTGGCTCAAACTCAGGAAGTCTACAAACTAGAAACTCTTCTCCTACAGGGTTTGTCTTTTGATGGGATTGAAGATATAGGTGATTTGCTCGAAAGAGCAGAATTAGGTGGTATACTTTCTGGGTATGAGCTTTTAGCTGTTGCTACGACTCTGGCAGGTGTTCGTAAGTTGCGTCGGGCAATTGATAGTTATGAATCAGAATATGAGTTGTCAGTATTGCCAGAATTGGTGGCCGATCTGCGGACTTATCCAGAGTTAGAACAAGATATTCACCGTTGTATAGATGACCGGGGGGATGTCACTAATAGGGCTAGCCCTAAATTGGCAGGAATTCGTGAAAAAATGCACCATCTCCGGGACCGCATTGATAGTATTTTACGAGGTATTTTACAACGGAAAGCTAATGCTATTGGCCAACAAATTATTACTCAACGGGGCGATCGCTTTGTAATTCCTGTTAAAGCTCCTCAAAAAGATGCTGTTCCTGGTATTGTACACGATACATCTACAACTGGGGCTACACTGTATATTGAACCTAATGCGGTTGTCAACCTTAATAATCAAATGCGACAACTCCAACGTCAAGCTCAAAGGGAAGAGGAAGTTATTCGGAAAGCTCTCACTGAGCAAGTGGCGGAAGTTAAGGAAGATTTAGATCAGTTGTTGGCGATCGCTACTATTATTGACCTAGCTACAGCTCGGGCTCGTTATAGTTTATGGTTGGAAGCTAGTCCACCTCAATTTACTGACCCAGACTCTGACGAACCTATGACCATGGGTCAATTGCGGCATCCTTTGCTAGTATGGCAACAACAGCATGAACAAGGAGCTTCGGTAATACCTATTGATGTAAATGTTAGACCGCTAGTGAGAGTAGTAGCAATTACAGGTCCTAATACTGGTGGTAAAACTGTAACTCTGAAAACTCTGGGATTAGCTGCAGTAATGGCAAAGGTAGGATTATTTATACCTGCTAATGATCCTGTGAAGTTACCTTGGTTTGAGCAAATATTGGCTGATATTGGTGATGAGCAATCTTTGGAGCAAAGTTTGTCTACTTTCTCTGGTCATATTCGGCGAATTATTAGAATTTTAGAAACTATAGATGTTCAAAATTCAAAAGTCAAAATTCTCAACTCAAAAGTAATAGGCGCTGATGATTTTTATGAGGATGAAAATAATTCGGAAGTTGATGATTTCTCTGGGAATGAAAATCTGGAAAATTCTCATTTATCTCCTACTTTAGTTTTGTTGGATGAAATTGGTGCTGGTACTGACCCGACTGAAGGTAGTGCTTTAGCAATTTCTCTATTACAATATTTTGCAGATAATGCACTATTAACAGTGGCAAGTACTCACTTTGGAGAACTGAAAGCTCTCAAGTATGAAGATGAACGGTTTGAAAATGCTTCAGTCGAATTTGATAGTAATTCTTTACAACCAACTTATCGTTTACTTTGGGGAATTCCTGGGCGGTCTAATGCTATGACTATTGCTGGTAGATTAGGTTTAAAACAAGATATTATTGGTAGAGCTCAAAATTATGTTGGGGAAAGTTCTGAGGATGTGAATCAGGTAATTGCAGGTTTGGAGGAGCAAAGACAAAAGCAGGAGACTAAGGCGAAGGAAGCGTCTGAATTATTACAAGAAACTGAGTATTTGCATCGGGAAGTGGCCAGAAAAGCTTCTGCTCTGAAGGAACGGGAACGGGAATTAAAGTTGGCGCAGGAGGTGGCAGTACAGGAAAAAATTGCTGAGGCAAAGGCAGAAATAGCAACGGTAATTCGGAATTTGCAACAGGGTCCCCTGACTGCTAGAAATGCTCAGAAAGCTACTAATGCTATTAATGAAATTTCTCAGAGATATTTGCCAACTCCAACTCCCCCACCGAAGAAACCAGGTTTTATGCCAAAGGAGGGTGATCGCATTAGAATTCCTAAAATTGGCCAGATTGCTGAGGTGTTGAGTGCTCCTAATGAAAATGATGAGTTGACTGTTAAGTTTGGGGTGATGAAAATGATGGTTAATTTGAGGGAGGTTGAGTCTCTTGATGGTGAGAAGGTTGAGTCTTTTAAGAAGAGTAAGAATTTGGAGTCTCAAAAGAGTAAGAAGCTAGAAAGTAAGTCTAAGGAAACTCCGCCGGAAGTTAGTTCTGGTGGTTTGGCTGTTCGTACTTCTCAAAATAGTATTGATATTCGCGGCACTCGGGTAGGGGATGCTCAATTTGTAGTTGATAGGGCGTTATCGAAGGCGATCGAATATGGTTTGCTGTGGATTATTCATGGTAAGGGTACTGGTAAGTTGAGGCAGGGTATCCATGAATTTTTGCAGGAACATCCGTTGGTGGAACGTTATGAATTAGCTGCTAGAAATGATGGAGGTAGTGGGGTGACTATTGCTCATTTGAAGTAGGTAATACTAAAGTAGCAGCAGCCTGTGAAAGGTCAACCTGCATCGAAGCTACGGCTTGCTTGTTTAAGCGCGCCGGCACAGCTGAGGAGGATGTCAATAGCTATTATAGTTGTTTTAATTATATTGAGACAAGTACAGGACTTACGTATTGCTTCTATATGTGGTGTATTTTTGATAATCCTGATCCGATATTTACACTACAATTAGTGTCTTTGTGTAAGTCCTGAAGTATTTCTTGCTGTAACTCGCGTTTGGTGCAGAAAAAGTTTTCCAATATAATTTGAAATGACTATATGTACAGGACTTACTCAGTATTGCTATTTATTCTTATGAAGGATAATTCATCTGAAATTCTTGATTCACAAAGAGCTTTAGTATATTCAGGTTGAGTTTCATCTCTAGAATTAGGAATTCTCCTGATGTTTTAAATAAAAATGAAAAGCTACTTCAGCAAATAATCCAGTGACTATAAATTTATGCCATCTCCCTTTTGAATTATTGAGTGCCCCTGTAGTTAATTTGGTTATTTTTGTTTGGTATTGTTTTTGATAATTTTCTAAAGCTCCTACTACTTTATTAACCATCCACTCTAAAACTTGAGGTACTGAAATATCTAATGCTAACTTTTGTTTTAGACTAGATCTGGGTTTAAAAAAGGTGTATATTTGAGCAGAGTTTAGCTAACTAGTAATTGGTTAAGTTTTTGATTTCTGAAGTATTGCGTTTTCCGGATTGTGAGTGACTAAAACTTTAAGGGGGTGATAAGTAAGCTGAATGGTAGATATAGTAATAATTTTAGACAATAAATTGAATAATTATTCAATTTAAAAAGGAATGGGATTTTGAGGTTGGGATGTAGCGACCGCCAATCTACTCTTATCCATCATCTGAGTTGATTATTTATTCATTTAAAAAGTCTTGGAAATAGTTTAAAATATGATAAAAAAGCGTTAGTAATTACAAATAAAAATAAATAAAAATAAATATATTAAGCTTTTATATAGACCATATTAAACATCATATTTCGTCCATTTCAAGTAATAACATTACAAATACTATTATACGTAAGTATCAGTACATAAAACTGTACATATATCAAAATTAAGTAATTATTTTCCCCTACCAATAAAATTAGAAATTAAGAGAAAACATATACAAAGATTCTTGACTTTAAAAGAGTTGAACCTAGCTTTATTTTGGTTTCCTTTAGTAAAAAAAATCATAGAAAATTTATTTAGTTTTGCCTCAGAATTAGTATTGATTTTAGATAGAACTCAGTGGCAAAATACTAATATATTAATGATTAGTTTAGCTTGGAAAAAGAGGGAAATACCATTATATTGGAAAATTTTAACTCATAAAGGAGCTAAAACTTAACCGAAGAAAAAAACAGTAATTCGTCCAGTTATAAGATTATTAAAAAGCTAGAAAATTATGATGACAGCAGATAGAAAGTTTCATAGTATTTTTCTATCTCACTGGTTGAAAAAATATCACAAGCTTGATGTATATTTTGTTTTTAGACAAAAAAAATCGACTTTATTTTAGCAGTTTCTTTAAGCGAATTCTGCCAATTTTGTTGACGTTGACTGTCTAGGTCTAGTCCATATTCTTTCGGCAAAATAAAACTTTTATACTGGTAAATAAAGGCGCCCCATTCGTATTTTACATCTTCAGAACGTAAAACACGGTAAACAAAATCTTCTACCTCATAACAAGCAGTTTTTGCTGGTTCTGCAAATATGTTGTCTAAATTATTTTCACAGTGATTAACAGCTTCTCCATGTAATGCATTTAAGTAGTCAAGTATTTCCCTAGCCATTTTTTCTCTAATCTCTTGATTTTCTCTTTCAACACGAGATATTTGCACATTGTTCCGATTAGAATTAAGATTATTAAAAAGGAGGCGAATTCTATAACGAAGATTTGCTTTGTAAGACATTTCAAATTTATAAATACTCGTAAAAGCTTGTTTGAGATTTTTCAGTCTGTCACCTCTTTCTTTTTCTTCAACTTTTTCAACCATAACTTTGAGAAACTCACTTCCTTGAAGATCCCTTAAATCTGTAATATTACCTAAATTTGCTTTTTCTATCAGTACATTTGTCAGGCAAATTTTGACTTGTTCAACAGAATTATTTAAACCAGTATCCATTGCTTCAAAATCTTTAGTTAAATGAGTCCGAATGTCGTGTAAATACCTGTAAAAAGTGCTTAGCCAATCGCCAATATCTGCTTTTCTTTTCTTGATATCTTAAATTTGAGGTAACCCAGAATCTTCACGACATTTTTTAATAACTGCTTCAGTTTGTTCTTTAAAACTATCATCTTGCGAATTTTCTGATTCTTGTTCGGCATCTATCTCATAAAGCAAATCTTCTAAAGCAGATGCTAAATCAGACCAAAGTTCTTTAAATAGTCGGTTAAATTTATCCCTCTCATTAATATCATATTCCTGTGATTGTTTTGTCCAATCTTGACTTGCTCTCTTCAGTTCATCGCTAATATTGTTGTGTAGTTTATTCAGGCTTTCTTGGCAAGTTCTAGCATATTCATCATCCAGACTTTTAATATTATTTGCTAAATAATCTAATACTTGGTCTAAAACATTATTAGCTTCTGCATCATTAGAACAATCAGCAATCCTGCATTCAACTACGTTAATATGTTTATCCTGGTAAGTAGATTGATGCTTTTTACAAGCTTCTATATTGTCATTACTACCACTAACATGATTGAGGATCAGAAAAGAACGATTCTCTAAATTATTTAATGCTTGATAAGCAGTTTTATACAAATCTGTATCTCGTCTTTCCCATCCATAACGCAAAGGATCGGGGCGACGAATAAACAAGACTAAATCTACTTCTTGCCCCAATGTTTCTAATATTAATTGTTCATCTCCTAACCTAGTATCACCCAAACCAGGAATGTCAACTAAGGCAACTTTACCAACATCTTGATTGGGGAATTTACAGTGAATTTTTACCTCTCTAACTGGCAAATGATCAAAAGTTGTTAGTTTACCGTTATTATCTCTGGGTTGAGAAACATATTTGTCAATTTCTTCTTTCGGAACTTTTTTGGATATGGGAGAGCCAGGCTGTAACAAATGTTTGTAACGGGGCAAATTTTCATAATAATCCCCCTTAAGATGCTCGTACATTGACTCCCCAGTAGAATTACTACCATTAAAATTAGTATTAGGCAATGGTTTAGCAAAATCATCAATAGT
Organism: Trichodesmium sp. MAG_R02; assembly: GCA_023356605.1. Taxonomy (GTDB): domain Bacteria; phylum Cyanobacteriota; class Cyanobacteriia; order Cyanobacteriales; family Microcoleaceae; genus Trichodesmium. The sequence goes on from JAKQYE010000177.1 coordinate 8,384, forward strand.
TTCTGGTACTACCCCTAAACCTAATTCTCGATAGTAAGGTCCGATTACTTCTTGAAGAAAAGAATCTGCTGAATGTAATATTACTTCAGCATAAGTCTCTCCCTCATCATGATAAATAGTGCTGCGAACTGCCGTACAAGCCCCCCCCTTACGAGCAGGAATTACATCATCTTTTAAACCGCTAATTCTTTGTAAAAATG
>JAKQYE010000177.1:8683-13684 GCA_023356605.1 Trichodesmium sp. MAG_R02
ATTACTTCAGCATAAGTCTCTCCCTCATCATGATAAATAGTGCTGCGAACTGCCGTACAAGCCCCCCCCTTACGAGCAGGAATTACATCATCTTTTAAACCGCTAATTCTTTGTAAAAATGTACTTTTTCCTTGCCCCATTAATCCAACTACACCAATATTTAAGGTATTACGAGAAAGACGTTTCCTTAAAAATTCTAATTCTCTTAAATGGTCTGTAACATTTCCCCTGAGATGAAGAAAATTAAGACCATTCAAAAATTCTTTTGCTTGAGGATTATTTACGGTTCCAATTAAACGAATGCGAGACTCTTCAATGTCAAACAACTTATTTGCTAATTGCTGTAAATTTTCCTCAACAGTTTCAATTCTTGCAACTAAAGGAACTCGTTGCTGAATTATTTCTTCGATTTTTTTTTGATATTTTTGGCATAGGATTAATTTTTGTCTTAGTTATTTGCATTTTAATATATTCTATCCATTGAGAGTCAAATATCTTTTTATAAATAGGATTGTTCACTACTAAAGTTTCAGGTACAGTAGCTTTTTTGATCACCAAACCTAATATTAATAAATCCCAATGGCTATTCTTTGTTTCTTCAAAATCAATAAAACCATCTTTTGAAATTTTTTCATAATTACTGATGGCTTTTAATAAGGTTTCATTTGAGAGTCAAATATCTTTTTATAAATAGGATTGTTCACTACTAAAGTTTCAGGTACAGTAGCTTTTTTGATCACCAAACCTAATATTAATAAATCCCAATGGCTATTCTTTGTTTCTTCAAAATCAATAAAACCATCTTTTGAAATTTTTTCATAATTACTGATGGCTTTTAATAAGGTTTCATTACTACTGTTTGTTGTCCTCAAAAAAAAAATTTCAATTCCCTTCAAATGAAATTGAAAATCTAGCGTTCTCCATTTTTGAAGTATTTCATTGTCAACTATTTTGTCTATATGTTCCTCCCAACTTATTGCATCATCTTTTTGCCCTTGACTTACAACTAAATGGCAAATCAATTGAGTTAAAAAAGGTTGTCCCCCTGTCCATTTTAGAATAAGCTGAATTATTTCCTTTGGCTCAGTAGTAATTTCCTTTACCCCATCCCATAATTCTTGACAATCTCCAGTTAAAGGTTCCATTTCTAGGGGAACACCAGTATTAAAAGCGACTTCTTTATTAGTTAAAATTTCGCTAGGTTTTGCCACCCCCAGAATCACAAAATTTAACTTTCTCAGAATCTCATTATTAACTTCACTAGATAAGCTTTTAATAACTCCAAGAAAATCATTTTGTAAGTTCCAATTAATTAAACATTGTATCTCGTCTAAAAAAACAACCAAATGGCTGTCAATTTTAGCTAAAATTTCTTCTTTGATAAAATCACAAAACCTTTTCCCTGATGAAGAATTATCCTGATTTTTCCAGTATGCTTTTAACTTAACTAAAACATGGTTTTCTTGACTATCTAGACCCCAAACCTTATCTATTTTTTTGCAAATTTCATCTAAAATACTATACCAAAAAACATTACTAGAATTAACTCCTCCTAATCCCTGTAAATTAATTTCAACACATATTATACCTTCGTCTCTTAAAAATTGAGCCGTTCTTACCATCAAGCTAGATTTTCCCATTTGGCGGGGGGCTAAAATAGAACAAACTCGATTATCAGTATGAGTCTTTTTCGCAAACTCAAATAATTCATCATCAATTGATCGTTTAACATAAGTTTTAGCTTCCCAAGGCAAAGTTCCACCTTGAATTTGATAAACACTGTTCTGATTTTGAGCCGCCATAACTACTTTTCCTTATAATTTAAAAATCTAAATTTTTCTCAAAAAACCTTCTATATAATTCACAACTTACTTCTTCTTTATTCTTACCAGACCTAATTAAACCAATTTTTTCTAATTGATATTTAGAAAAGACATCGTCAGAGTCTTTACCCTGGAGAATGTTCTGAAAACAATCTTTAAGTTCCTCATTTCCAGGAGCTTGTAATATCTTCAAATACTTTAACAAATAATCACTAAAAGGTCCTGCAATTTTTACTGCTTCTTTTTCTAGTTGCTCTAAACTAATATTAGCTTGACTGATTTGGTAAAGTGCTATTTGAATCAAACTTGGACGACTCTCAACGAATTGTATTAAACCTTTTGCATCTTCTGAATTCCAAGTTAAACCATAAAGTTTAGTTAAATTTAAAATTGATTCTGGTGTGAATTCGTCTAGTTCTATAGAAGTGCCTACATTCTGTAAAGGTGAACCCTGAAACTTAGCATCAGGATATGGTTCAGTTGAATAAGCAATTACTATACTAGGCCAAATAACTTTTGTATTATTTACTGTCAACTTCATTTTAGTTTCACTCCAAGTTCTCAGTACTAACAAAAAATCATCTTGAGTTGGTTTACCTAAAATCAAATCAATACCATCAATTAATAATGTTTTGGGTGTTTTATCAATCTTTTGAAAGACATGTTCTTCAAGATAATCTGTACAATTTTTACCAGGCGCTTTGTTTTTATCCCACACCCCTAAATCTTCCAAGTCCCTTGGTTCAAAACCTGGTATTAATTTAGCAAAAGCTTCCTTTACTTCTTTTGTAAAGCTATAAAATAGTTTTTCTATGTCAGTAAAAGTACTACTATTAAAGGCATCAGTTCCCAAATCTATACGAACAACTTTTTCCTTTCTTTCCTTTTCTAAAAAATTACCAATTCTCTCTAATAATGAGGATTTTCCTATTCCTTTTGCTCCTTTTAACCTAATAAAAGGAACAGATTGATTTCTCTCTCTTACTGAAGTTAGTTCATAGTGACACAGTTCATCAACTTTTCGCTTGATATATAAAATAGAATCCAAGGGAACTACTCCTGTTAATAGAATACCTTTATAAGCAAAAGACTTCAAAATAATTGTATTAGCTAGTCGTTTTCCTCGTTCACCATTTGTTGAGGTTTCATTTTTTTTAATCTCAATTCAACCAACTTTTGCAAATTTTTTTAATTTTCTTTCTGCATAGTTATTATCAACTTCAAGGGAAGTATGATCATTCAAAAGTTGGGCAAACGCAGCAAAGCTAAGTTGACTCTCCCACCCCAGAAATATTAGATGGTAAGCCAAAATCTCAAAATCTTTTTGTTCTTCTTTGCTTAACTGCTGAAGAAGTAAATCGTAATAATTCATTAAATCCTACTCTTCTAGTTAAGTTTTTTCGGCATTATAGCATCACATTTAAAAATTCTAGGACATCCTTGTTTTACCTGTTACCTATCCCCTTACAGCCCAAATTTATTGTCCTAACCAGTAAAGATGTAGTGCTATACATTTACTATGGCATCTATACTCTGAGTTAAATAACTCAAATTCAAGTTTTAATACCTTGTTAATAAGTAAGTATGGGGTAAACTTTATGATTATTTAAGGAAAAGTTCAATCTGAGTGCTATCCTACCTGGGTAAGTCCTGTCTTATAGTTATTTTAAATAAGAATAAGACACTATCTGGCACAATAATTACGAATAATTTCCAAATCGAGATGTATTGATAGGTGAACACATTCTAGCTATTTTTAATGCACTAAAATTATGTTCTATGTCATTTAAATCATGAGAGTTTTGTGGCAAAAATAGTAATTGATGAACCCCTGCTTCTACTAATTCTCTAATAACGTTTTTTATATGAATTAGTGAATTATCCGTGCAGCAGTACACTGGGAATTTTTGATGATGGTAATAAATGTTGATCTAACCATTGTTCAAATCCCACGGCATTTAGGGTTCCTTTAAATATAATTGGTGCCATTAAATCTTTTTCTTTTTTTATTCTATCGGCTACTAAATTTTCTCTTTTTCCTCGTTTTCTCTCTTGCTCACCATAAACTTTTTTCCCTTTTTTTGACCAGGCATAAATACAGTCTTGATTATATTCAAATCCTGACTTATCAACAAATACAAGGCTTTTACTTCCAAATTTTTTGATAAAATTTTGTAGTTTCTGATAATATTTTATTCTTTCTTATCTATTTCTTTATCTATAACGAAGTTTTTTTTCTAGTAATTTTCATTCTTTTAAAAGCATAAAATATAGCTGTAGGATTAACTCCAATTTTTTTAGCTATGTCTGCTAATGATCGACTCTGGATTTTGTTTTACATCTTTTTATAATTCTTTCCAATCTAATTTTATTCGACGACGTTTTACCTTAGTTGCTTCCAACTTTGGGCGAGATAACCATCTATATATCGAAGCTCTTCCTATCCCAAATATATGAGCTGCTTCGGTGATCGTACCGCCATTTTCTACAAAATTTATTACTTTTTATCTTAATTATAAACTGTAAGGCATGGTTCAAAATAGTTTCTAGTTGACTTAATTTTATTATACTCAATTTTTGTTTCAATCTTAATTAAAATGACTATAGTTGACAATAGACATCTCCAAAAATTCTCAAGCACTTACTGTAACTATCTTTTAGGGAGCGATCGCTAAATCCTCCAGATAGTCATTTTTTACGCACTTTAGAGTATTAGAGATAATTCTTGTTAATTATTCACCATCTTTATCCAGTTTTTTCTTGTTTTCTTTTTCGTCAAAAGCCATGATTTATACTAATAAAAATGCTCCTATTCTTAATCTTACTAAACCACATGTTGTTAAAATTACTTTTTCATAATTACTATCTTTTAATCTGAATCTTTCTCGTGCCAGTCCAATTTTTTTTATTAGCCTTATTATATGCTCTACAAATATTCTTTTTTGGGCTTTTTTCTTATTATCTTCTTTGATTTATGCTGGCAATTCTTGTTTTCTCGGCTTTTTTTTTGGGTATTGTAGTTCTCTCGGCTCCTTGATATCCTTTATCTCCCTGAAATTTTTGTTTTTTATCAAATTTTGAAAGTTGTTTTATGAGTAAATTTACATCGCTTTCTGGCCCTCTTTCTCCCACAATTACATCTACTATTTCTGTCCCCTTTTCTGTAGTTATTATCTGG
>JAKQYE010000178.1 GCA_023356605.1 Trichodesmium sp. MAG_R02
GTGGGGATTTATATACAATGTTAATCTGGAATGAAATGCTTTTCCATAAGCTCCGATTTATGTGATTGCGATCGCAGCCCCAACTAATATTGCTTCAGCTTAACTTAGGGAACCAAAGATATTAGCAAATATTGTTGTTATTATCAGGACTTACGCAGGTACGCCATATATAGCGTACTGTCATCTTGAATTCTCAATTACTTAAATTAGTTTTTTTTTGGATAAATATTACTTTTAATATCTATGAAAATAAGGTTACAAATTGTTAAATTAATTTGCTAAAAATATTTACAAAGATTAATGGCATTAATAGATAATGATAGGACCCACATTCCGCACTTCTTAACATTAAATTGATAAGTTTTATTTATCTATCGCCCCAAATGCTACCCTTGAAAACCTTATTGCTATAAACCTCAATTTTCACTATTATAAAAAATCGTAAATAATTTTATCATAAAAAATTAGTTCTTGATAAATTTTGTTGATATTGAGTTCTAGAACGAATATTCTTCGTATAAGTCTCTTTAAAATGTAAATATACATAAAGATATATGAAGATCTGCGGAATGTCGGACCTTATACTAAAACGTCAAATAATTACCTAAAACTACTGTATCGTCAAAATTTTGAGCCTATAAAATCTTACTTTTAACCTCCCTCCTTGGGGGGTATAAGGAAGGGGGGGTTTAATTTTGAATGCATGACTTCCGTGAAACATCCCTACCCCTATTGCCCTTCTACGATAAGGGTTAGGGCTCTGCCCCCCCTGGTTAAGATACAGGTTGACAGGTTTTTTATAAATGGTTTAGTGTGATATTGTGCATTTGAAAGAGCCTCTGACTCAATTCAGAAATCAATCTTTCAGATAATGCTTCAATCGTCTGTATAATGGAAGAATCTGTAGCTTAATTATTTTGAGAAATTGCCAAGTTGCATGCCTCTTTATTGACTGGATCTACTCTAAATAAAATAATAGGAGAATTTTATTTATGCGCGAGGGTAGTCAAAAATCTTCTTCCATAACATAAAAAAAAGGAGAATAATTAATGTCTGAAGTCTTTACGAAGGATATAAATCGTGGTTTACAACTGTATCTGCCACTGAATGAAATTGTGCTGGATGCGGATCAAGAAAAAGAAGTAGTTGATATTTCAGGAGCCAGACTTAATGGCAAAGTTAATGGTGCAACAGTTGTCGCCGACTCAAAATTTGGTCATTGTATATATTTTGATGGGGTGGATGACTATATTGAAATGCCAGAAATGAATGTTGACTATTCCCAAGGTTTGACTGTAGCAGCTTGGGTATACTATAACAGCTTTAAGCGATGGTCGAGAATTATTGACTTTGGAAATGGTCAAGGTATCGACAATATTTATGTAGCTAATGAACGTACTACTAATAATTTAGTTTTTTCAGTTCGACAAGATGATAATAGGGAGGGGGTTACAGCAGATTCGATATTGGAGTTAAAGCAGTGGTTTTATTTAACAGTAACCCTTGATGGGTCAGGTAGTGCCAAAATTTACAAGAATGGTGAAGAAGTAAAGAGTGGTTCAGTACATCTACCCAGGAATATTAATCGCACCAAAAATTATATTGGCGAGAGTAACTGGCCAAATGATGAATTTTTTCATGGCAAAATGTCAAATATACGACTGTATAACCGAGGGTTATCAAAAGCAGAAATTAACGAATGTATGAAAGTGGATGGAAGGGATATAAATCTCGGTATGCGCGAGCGTAGTCAAAAATCTTATTCCATTCGCGTTGATGCGGCTGAATTAGCCAGAAGCCGCCAACATCCAATACATGAAGCTAATGGGGATGAACAGCGCTATGGGGGGGATAAGTATTTCATGTCCTTTACCAAAGGTTTAATTCATAACCCCACCACAGGATTACTAGAGGATCCGAAAGACTTTGTAGAATTTCGCCGAGCGATCGATAATGGCTTCATCGATCCTTTTACTGATAGAGTTCGTCATGGTGCCAAATATAAAGTCAACGATCAAGGTAACATTGTAGAAGAAGATAATCCCCAGGATTTGGATTTTAGACAGTGGGAAGCTCCAACCGCAGGAGTTGTGCATGAATTAGAAGGACCTGATGCCCAAGCTGTCACCATTCCTCCTGCACCACCATTGTTAGATTCTACTCGAAACACGAACCCGGAACTAATTTTTGAGATGGCTGAGGTATATGAACTAGCAATTCTTCGTGATGTTCCTTTTAATAAATTTGCTAACAAGAAGAGAACAGATGAGTTAACAGCATCTATTGCTCGTCTCAATAATCTTGATTACGTCAAAAACCAAAATGGACGACCCAGAAAAGTCAACCAGGCAGGAGAACTAGACCTACAGACCGTATTTCGTGGGTCTTCTCCGGGGGTAGAGGTTGGACCTTACCTTTCTCAATTTTTGCTGATAGGTAACAAAGGGGTCAACGGAGTTGATAATACCACTACGGGAAGAATTGCCTATGGTGTTCAGCAAATTGACCAAAGAGTTCCCGTAGCCTCTCTTCAAAACTATATGACTCAATGGGAAAATTATGTTAAAGTCCAGCGGGGTATTAAGCAGGAGAGAGAAACATACGTTGAAGGAAGTGGAAGTCATCGCTTTATTTACACACCCCGTGACCTGGCAACCTATGTCCACTACGATGCCCTTTATCAAGCTTATCTCAATGCTTGTTTCATTTTGTTAGGAATGGGAACTCCTTTTGATCCTAGTTTCGATCATCTCTCTGGAAGTGGTGAAGCAGCAAAGAATCCAAAAACTCGCCCTCACGCTGGTGGTTTTGCTCTTTATGCCGGTCCTCACATTTTGACCTTGGTGACTGAGGTGGCAACACGAGCACTTAAGGCTGTTCGTTTTCAGAAGTTTAATAATCATATTCGCTTGCGACCAGAGGCTCTAGCAGCACGAATTGACCTGGTGCGTCGTAAAAACAACGGTGAAATACAAGAGAGCTTGATTCCACAAGCCTTGAGTCAATACGTTCATGGATTCATAGATAAGTTGGGAAGCAATGGATATGGTAATTTGACAACAAGTACTTTAGGAAAAATTGCCGAAATTGCGGAAAGTAGTTATTTGCTACCAATGGCATTTCCTGAAGGCTCTCCCATGCACCCTGCTTATGGTGCAGGACATGCCACTGTTGCTGGTGCTTGTGTAACTATTCTCAAAGCATTTTTTGATACTAGTACAGTGCTTATCAAGGATAGTAATAACGAATATAAGTTTAAACATAAGGAGGATCAGGATCAGTTTATCGCTTTCCGAACTAACTCCTTAGGCACTGACTTGATAACAGAAGACATTAATAATATTTCTGAGGCTCTAACTCTTGAAGGTGAACTCAATAAACTAGCCGCCAATATTTCCATTGGTCGAAACATGGCAGGAGTTCACTACTTCAGCGACTATTATGATAGCATTCGCATGGGGGAGCAGATTGCAATTGGTATTCTTCAAGAACAGGCATTGACTTATTCTACAGACCCCTTTGTCATGTCCGTGCCAACCTTTGATGGCAATATTGTGAGAATTGGTTACTGATGAATCATAAGATACATAGGTGAAAGGGTGACTCTTCCCTGGTATCCTGAGTTTGGTATGAGAGAACTTAATCTTTGACTCATACCTACTAAACATCTCCAATAATTATTCTAGAGCCCTGGTGCTAGTCTTTCTAAATCAAGGTTGATAGAGATATCTAATCTCTGGTAATATAGCTGTGAAAACTAGATTCCAAAAATCGGAGAGTTAGTACAACTGCATTAGGGGACAAGAGTTAGCAGTTGCCATCGCACCTATCCCGAATGCTTCCAGTTGCAGCTTGTGGGAAAAGATTAACAAACATCAGCGATCGCTATTTTTACCAAAGGGAGCAGTCTCTCCCTTTGGTAATATTTTGGGTGTAAAGGCAGGTATGGTTCAAGTTCCCAAAGGTGCTAGGAATGTATAATTTATATCATGTCCAATTGAATACTTACACTTGGGAGGATAATGCTTGGTTTTTTCATTCACTAATAAAACTGCTGAGTTACATTTAATAATTCTTTGACTTCATGGTAGGATTTTCCTGACAATATTATTTTTACTGCCTAGGCTCCTTTAATCTCTTTGGACTATGCATGTTTGATTAATAAAATCATCTAGTTCATCTATAATACTCATTTGTTGTCTTTTTCTTAGATCTGTTATTCTTACTATCAGGACTTAGGTAGCTACCCTATATATAGGGTACTGTCAACTCGGAAATTGTCAATTACTTAAATTAGTTTTTTTTTCGGATAGATATTACTTTTAATATATATTAAAATTAAGTTACAAATTGTTAAATTAATTTGCCAAAAATCTTTAATTATTAGAAAATGATGAGATGATCATATTAGTTCCAAGAAAACATGGATTAAAATTCATGTTGTAACTCGTCAATATTTACTTAAATCTCACACAAATTATACAATAACGCTCCTTAGAACTCGCCAGATCGAAAATATTAGCCATCATACAATAAATCGTTATTTACAGCAGTTTTCATAGACCACAGTAGGGACGTTACATGCAAGGTCCCTACAAGGTTTTGGTTATGGTGATGTAGTTCATCAATTTGAAAACCGCTATAAGATATTAGTATTTAAATTAACAGGACTTAGGCAAAGACACTTCTGTAAGTGTAAATATCGGATCAGGATTATCAAAAATACACCACATATAGAAGCAATAGGTAAGTCCTGATTAACAAGAAATTGGCGCATAGGTTGAAGAAGAATTGGTTTGCTGATACAGCAGCTTATTTAATTTTTGATGACACAGTAATTAATAATGGGATTGCTATAGTGTCTACTTGCAAAAGTTAGTAATATTATTTTTCCTTTGAATTTCCTTGGTGTCAAGCTTTTTTTATTAGCTTAGTAAATATATTAATTTATATAATTAGACACTAGATATGCTGGTTCTGGGTAAGTCCTAATATAAAAAACAAAAATACTTGATTTTCACCAAATTTTTGGGCACTCCTCTAATTTAGTAGTATCATAATCAATTTAGAGTACTAAACTAAATTTTTGAGAAATGAAAATTATTCACGGAACCTGGATACCCCAAACAACAACTGAATTTATCCAAAACGGAGCCTTTTTTCTCTGGGTAGAAATAGATTCTCCATCCATAAAAAGGGATGAAAAATCTGACAAACGTCATCCCGGACATCTAGGTAAAGATAAATTGTCTGTTTTCCTCAATGAGGAATTAAAGCTTCCAGCTCCCAAAGATGGAACTCTCAACGAAAATTTAACTACTAAATATTTCCTCCTTCCCAGTAGCGATCGCCAACCTTTACCCTCACCAGAATTGAGTCGCTACCTAGAAACCGAACCACCAGAAGCAACACAATGGCAAATTTGGGAAATTGACTGTTATCATCTCACTTCTGTTATCAAACTACTCAACGAAATTCACTTTTTCTCCCTTTATAATGTTGCTGAAATGCAACTGGGAGCAGACCTACTCTTCTGGTATCATTACTCCCAATCTCTCAAATCAATCATTTTCAAAGACCAATATATTCCTGCCTTAAAATATCGAGAGTTAGAGCCGAAAAAAAGAAAACAGAAAAAAAAGAAACCATCCTTTCAAATTTATCCAGGTTGGGAAATTATCTCTGGGTCCTATGAAGATAACCTGACTTATTATCTCGAATATATGCCTCTTGCTTGCACTTCCAGTGTTGAGAAACCCACTGCACCCCTAGAATTTTACGACAAAGAGACTCTACTACGTCATTTTTCCGAATGCCTACTCAATAAAATTGTCACTGAAACACCTATTCCTATTACTTTTGAAAAAAAATTAACCGACTCTCGACTATTAACTGATTGCTTGCATCTGCGACCTTCTCGCTTACATTGGTCAGATAATGCCGCGTTAAAAGAATATCAGCAATGGCAAACTTGGAGAGAGAAACTTGTTGGTGCACAAGATAATTCTACTTTTCATCTCTGTTTTCAATTAGAAGAAGCATCACAAAAATCTCCTGATGATTGGTATCTAAAATTTATCGTTTCCTTAAAAAAAGACCCTTCTTTGAAACTAGAATTAGAGGAATATTGGAGTCAAAGTGAAATAAAAAAACAAGCTACAAAAAACCTATTTGGTAAAGATTTTGAAAAATATTTACTGTTAAATTTAGGTTATGCTGCTCGGATTTATACTTCAATTTGGCAGGGCTTAGAAACTGATAAACCTGTTGGTTTGTCCCTAACTCTAACAGAAGCATTTGATTTTCTTAAAGAAACTGCTTGGATATTAGAAGATGCCGGGTATAAAGTAATTGTTCCTGCTTGGTGGACTCCCCAAGGTCGTCAACGGGCAAAAATTCGTCTGAAAGCTTCTCCTCAAAAATCTGCTCCTAAAACTGCCGGCAAAGGCTATTTTCAGTTAGAAACTCTGATTCAATATCAGTATGAATTAGCTATTGGAGACCAACCTATTACAGCTCAGGAATGGAAAGAGTTAGTTAATACTAAAAGTCCTTTGGTAAAATTCCGGGGGCAATGGATGGAATTAGACCAAAATGAAATGCATAAAATGTTAGATTTTTGGCAAACTCATCAAGAAGAAAAGCCAGAATTAACTTTGCCAGAGTTTTTGCAAAAAGCATCGGCAGTTGGGTCGGAATTTGAAGTAGAACCGGATGAAAGTTTAAGGACAATGATGGCTCAATTACAAGACCCTAATAGTTTGGAAATAATTGATAATCCTAAGAAGTTAAAAGGTACTTTAAGAGAATATCAAAAACGGGGAGTTTCTTGGATTAAATTTATGGAACAATTAGGATTGAATGGTTGTTTGGCTGATGATATGGGACTTGGTAAAACTGTGGAAGTAATTGCTTGGTTAGTGGTGGAAAAAGGGTTCTCAAAAAAGTTTTTTTCGACTTTATTAATTGCTCCTACTTCTGTGGTTGGTAACTGGCAAAAAGAGATCGAAAAGTTTGCTCCTCATTTAAAAGTTATTGTACATCATGGTAGTGGTCGGATTCAAGATGAGGAAGAGTTTAAAAATATTAGTATAAATTCTGATATTCTGATTACTTCTTTTGCTTTAGCTAGAAAAGATGGGAAACTTTTGGAGGGGATTAATTGGCATCGAATTGTTTTAGATGAAGCCCAGAATATTAAGAATCCCAAGGCTGCTCAAACAAAAGCTATTTTAAAATTATCAGCTAAACACCGTCTGGCTTTGACAGGAACTCCAGTGGAAAATAGACTGTTAGATTTGTGGTCTATTTTTAATTTTCTTAATCCTGGCTATTTGGGAAAAGAGGCTCAATTTCATAAAAATTTTGAGATGCCGATTCAGAAAGAAAATAATCATGTTCAGTCAATAGTTTTAAAGAAGTTAGTTCAACCTTTTATTCTTAGAAGGGTAAAAACTGACAAGGATATTATTAAGGATTTGCCAGATAAAGTTGAACATAAACAATATTGTAATTTGACTAAGGAACAGGCTTCTTTATATGAGGCAATTGTTCAAGATGTGATGGAAAAGTTAGAAAATGTTGAGGGAATTAAACGTAAGGGATTGATGTTATCGACCTTGATGAAACTGAAACAAATTTGTAATCATCCCCGTCAATTTTTACAGGATAGAAGTGAGTTTACTCCGGAACGTTCTCAGAAATTAGAACGTTTGGGTGAGATGAGTGAGGAGGTTATTTCTGAGGGGGATAGTTTGTTGATTTTTACTCAATTTACTGAAATAGGTGAGGCTTTACAATATTATTTTAAACAGTCTTTTCATTACAATTGTTATTATTTATATGGGGGAACACCGCGACAAAAAAGGGAGCGAATGATTAGGGAGTTTCAAGAGTCTGAAACTGAACCTTCAGTGTTTATTTTGTCTTTAAAAGCTGGTGGTGTGGGGATTACTTTAACTAAGGCAAATCATGTTTTTCATTTTGACCGTTGGTGGAATCCGGCGGTGGAAGATCAAGCAACTGATCGAGCTTTTAGAATAGGTCAAAAGAAGAATGTTTTTGTCCATAAGTTTATAGCTTTGGGTACTTTAGAAGAGCGTATTGACCAGATGATTGAGGATAAGAAAAAGGTGGCAAGCGCGATTGTTGGTTCTGATGAATCTTGGTTGACAGAGTTGGATAATGAGAGTTTTAAAAAGTTGATTATTTTAAATAAACAAATGGTAGTTTAATATTAATGTAGCAATCATAAATGATATTAGAAATACTATCATATTTAGTCAAATTAGGTATGCTAAACAATTGTAATTTTTGATCATACTTCATTGATTTTCAGAATCATTTAGGATTAGTGTAAGCATTCAGCTATTAGCTATTATTTAGGGTTTCCTGAATAAATTCTTGCGGTATGGATAAAACAACAGATAACAGTTAAAGATATATGCTTAGGCTAAATTATCTGATAGTTACCTAAATGGGGTAAAATCCAAGGAATTTAGGAGACTACTACTAGAACTATAAACAAGCGATCGCCAAAAGAATATCAAAACTATATTCTGAGGATTTACAATTATAGCAGTTTTCAAATTGATGAACTACATCATCATAACCAAAACCTTGTAGGGACGTTGCATGCAACGTCCCTACTGTGGTCTACCAACATAAAAACTTTTGTCAAAATCTCCTGCATAGTTTGTGGACTGCTAACCACCGCAGTTTGACCGACAGAAGTCTGTACAAGAAAAATATCTCCATACTTCTTGGCACATGATTCAAGAGTATTGACTGGAGCGAGAAGTATTTGTAGTTTCTGAAAGAGGTGTGGTGCTTTTGACCCTTTGATTAATTTCATATTGGGACTTACACAAATTTTAAGCCCAAATATAGCCCAAACTCTCTCTGTGAGAGGCAAATACGTCACGATTATTAGTCAACCAATTAAAAAAACGGAAAGACATAGCTGTACGAAAAGCTTCCAATTGAAAATACCATATATAGGGGTGAATGTCATTCGCCTTCACCCTCGTTAGTACCCGCGTGTCAGTCTTAATTTTATACAGTTGTGACAGAATGAGGTTTAGTTTGTAACTGTATGGGTTTACCTTTCATCAACATTTTTACTCCACCCTTAGGTCCTAACAATATTCCTTGACGTTGTGGTTTCACAGGTTTATTTTCTGCTAATTCCATATCGAAATTAGATAATAGAGTTGCCAATACCAAACGCATCTCGAAATCTGCTAGTGCCATTCCCAAACAGCGACGACTGCCACCTCCATAGGGCAAATATTCATAGGGAGAAAACTTCCTATCCAAAAATCGCTCCGGCTTAAACCTTTTCGGTTCTGGATACAAATCTTCTCGTTGATGAGTCAAATAAATAGAACCCTGAATCATCGTACCTGCTTCCAAGTGATAACCCTGTAACTCAACTGGTTTTTTTGTCTGACGAAAAAATGTGAAAATTGCCACCGGATATATTCGTAAAGTTTCCTGACAAACTGCCGTGAGGTATGGTAAACGGAAAATTGTCATTGGGTCAGTATTGGGTTCTAAAGTAGCTAACTCTTGCATGATCTTTTGATATACTTCTGGTTGTTTGTGAACCCAATAAACTGCCCAGGCGAGAGCTGTTGCTGTAGTTTCGTGACCGGCAAATAACAATGTCATCAACTCATCGCGAATTTCTTGGTCTGTCATACCTTGACCTTCTTCATCTCGTGCTAATAGCATTAAAGTAAGGACATCAGTACGATTCGGATCTAGTTGAGAACGGCGAGTGGTAATTTCTGTATATAGTAGTTCATCAAGTTTTTCTTGTTGACGCTGATACTTACCCCAAGGACTCCAAGGGCCTAAATCCTTTCGCAACCAGGGAAAAAATAATAAACTAGCTCGGAGTGGAGAGGCTGTGAGTTCGAGCCAATCTGCCAACATTGACTTAATTTGTAATAACCGGGGACTATCATATAGACCAAACACAGCTTGGAGTATCACCTGCATAGTAATTTCTTGTGTCAGTTTACGAGCAATAAATTTTTTACCCACTGTTAAATTGCTGGCTACTTGTTTGGTGATGTTACAAATTAACTCACCATAATTCCGCATTCTGTGGCCATGAAAGGGTGGCATTAATAATTTGCGTTCTCGGCGGTGGCGATCGCCTGACAAGGAAACCACCGAATATTTTCCCAACATTAATTGTAAAATTTGATCACCAGGAATTTCATACTGATTATTATCCTTGGTAAAAATCTCCTGCAAAGTTTGTGGACTGTTAAGCAACACAACTGGACCGGTAAAAGTCTGCAGAATAAAAATATCTCCATACTTCTTGGCATATGATTCAAGAGTATTGACTGGATCGAGAAGTATTTGCAGTCTCTGAAGGAGGCGTGGTGCTTTTGAGCCTTTGATTAATTTCATATTAGTTACCTGTGAATTTATGGAATGTTTAATGCTCAAGTCAATAGTAGCATTTTAGAGTTTTTGTGTCTCAAATTAAACACCCTAGGGTTAGACATTTTTTTGTGATTAAGATCACTTATTAAATTTATTAAACTATTTTAACTACGGAGACTTTTTTGATATTATAGCAAAAGAATAACTATCCCAAAAAAAACTAGGAGTTAATATGGCAAACTTTAGCAAAACTTGGTGGGGAAAACTTTTTATAGAGGGACTAGAAAGTTTCACTGATTTGAATCGTTTGGGGAGGGGACGTTCTTATGCTCGTAATGGTAAAATTAAAGATTATAAAATTAATAATGGTAAAATTACTGCTAAGGTAAAGGGTTCGATTAACCCTTATTTTGGTGTTTATAAAGAACCTCTCTATAATACTACTATCGAAATTAAACCGATCAAAGAAGCTGACTGGTCAAAGGCCATCGCTTATTTGGGCTCTAAAGCGAGTTTTATTTCTAAGTTATTACTTGGGGAAATGCCTGATAATATTGATTCGGCTTTTGCTGATTTGAATTTGCATTTACTACCCCACAGTCATAAAGATTTTAAGACTAATTGTTCTTGTCCTGATTGGCAAAATCCTTGTAAACATATTGCTGGTGTTTATTATTTAGTCGCTGCAGAATTAGATAAAGACCCTTTTTTATTGTTTGAACTCAGGGGTATTTCTAGGGAGAAATTACAACAGGAGTTAGCTAAGTCCCCTTTAGGAAAGGCTTTATTTTCGTCTTTAGAGACTGAAGAAATTCTGCCGGAATTGGTTGATTCTTACTATACTAAACCGGAAAAAGTGGCAGTGGAAAAAATTTGTTCTGCTAAGGATTTTTGGTTTTCTCAGAAGCGGTTACCACAGGTGGAGGAAGGTTTTGGGAGTACTAGTCTTCCTGCTATTGTGGTTAAAAAGGGAGGAGATTTTCCCCCTTTTTGGCAGAAGGAATCTTCTTTTTTGGCAGTGATGGAGGAGTTATATGAGCGGGTGAGGACGAGAAATAAAGGGGTGTTTTAAGTAGTGATTTTTTTTTGATAATAGAAAATATGTAACTACTACTAGAAAGGGGCGATCGCTCTTGATTTTGAGGGGGATTTAATATGAGTTGATTTTAATGATTATTGTCTTGTTTTAAGAGAGGAATTCATGACAAAAGGTGGGTGGAGTTCGTTTGAAGGATGAAGTTTAACTGGTTACCCTATTGTTACTTTTGTTGGGAAAGATATGACTTTTAATTGTGGTGGATTTAATTCTGAGGTTCGGGGTTGAGCTTTGAGTTTTTCGGAAATTTCCTGAGGAATTTTGGTGGTGATTTTTTCTGATAAGATGTTCTCGTGATACCAAATATGCTAGGAAACTTTTTCAAGTTACAACTTTTATAAGGGATTATAAGGGGAATTAATTTCTTACGATGGCTCAAAGCAAGTAATGCGGCTAGAACAGGATTTATAGCCATGAGCAATTACATATTTACATATTACTATTGACTTTAAATGTAGCACAAATTTCTGCTACTATTACCAATACTTTTACACATATATTACATTAGTAGCAATTTGTATTATGTAAACATACTAGGGCACATTGCTATATTGCTCCCACATTTTGAGTAAAACCATTTGTGAAAGCTAGCTAAATGATGTAAGTTGACAACTAGATAATATTTTATTAGGAGGAAGTATAGAAGTCTTTTTATAGACTTAAAGAAAACGTGGATTTATCCCGTTTTCGGTGGGTTTGCCACAGATACCAGGGTGTTTCAACCCCTGGAGATATCGATATTAATAACCTATTTATTTAGGTTTTGATAAATATGCCCATAAATTGGGTTGAGTTAAACATAATTGATGAGAATAAACAAATGATTAATGAGTATGTTGAGATAGCGGATTACTATGACAACTTATTGACAAGTGGATACTATGACTTTGATTCTCTTAGCAATACTTTGTACAATTTACTAGGTGCTAGAAGAAAAGTTTTAGATATTGGTGTAGGAACTGGGTTACTTACTGAAAAAATGCTCTCTTTGGCAAACTATAAGATTGTTGGTGTTGATTTTTCTCCCCGAATGTTGGAAATTGCTAAGAAGAGATTGGCCATTTCAGATGTTAAGTTAATTTGTCAAGATATTACAGAATTTGAAACTGAGGAAAAGTTTGAAGCTATAGTTTCCACCGGAGGTGTTATTGCTACAGTGGAAGAAGAGGGAGAATATAGAATTTATAGTCACATAACTGATCCAGAAAAAAATCAGCAGTTACTGGGAAAGTTACACAATCAGTTAGATGATGGTGGATTCTTAGTACTAGCAATTCAGGGAGCTCATACCAATTATCGAAAAGAAATCAAAGATGATATTTTTTATGAGCAAAAAATTAAGAAAGAGGGAAATTATATTGATAAGTGGTATGTTTTTTCTCAAGCTAATGGAGAAGTTATTAATGAACAATTTTGCCGTTTTTATTTTTTTGATGGACAACAAACTACCCAAGCCTTAATTGATGCTGGATTTCAGCAAGAATATCAGATTATTGATGGTAAGTTTTTGGTCAGTTACAAATAATCAGTTTATACCTATTTAAGATAGGTATAAGCAAGTTATAAATCAGATGACTTATAACTTATGTGAAACATATAAGTACTACTATAAAGGGATTCTCTCTTTTGGTTTTGATGGAGTTTAGTATTAGTTGATTTTCATGATTATTGTCCTGTCTTAAGAGGGGAATTAATGACAAAATCTGGGTAGAGTTTGTTTGAAGAATGGAGTTTCACTCCTGGCCATTTTGTTACTTTTAATTGTGGTAAATTTAATTCTGAGGTTCGGGGTAGAGTCTTGACATTCTCTGAAGCTCATTTTTTTATGGCGACTTTTTTTTGAGGTTTTGCTTGACTTTTAGTTGGGTTGACTGGTATTATTATTATAATGGGAATATTGGTAATTTTAAAATTTTTGCTTAGATTCCCATTATGTTCATAATAGCTGTCAATAGCAAGATTTGTCAACTACTTTTTCCCTCTTTTTTCAGAAAAAATTTTCGAGAATATATAAAGTGATAGAAATACAAAAGTTGGACTTTGGACAAAAAGAAAAAATAGTTAGTGTAATAATTACGCTAACTAAATCAGGCAATGTTCCTCTGTCTCCAGTGAATTTAATCACTGAAAAATAGAAATAATTGAGAGCGTTC
>JAKQYE010000179.1:0-5815 GCA_023356605.1 Trichodesmium sp. MAG_R02
TTTTATTCAACGCAAAAAAAAAGGCGATCGCTAAAATAGAAAAAATAATTAGACATAGAACTGAGTCAATAGATAGGGCCATGTTCTATTGCTGAAAGTCATTTTAGGAGCTAGGTATTAGGTTTTAGTTCAGTACAATAATATAGGTGTTAGGTATTAGGTGTTAGGTATTAGGTATTAGGTGTTAGGTATTAGGTTTTAAGAGCATAGAAAATAAATCTGTTTAAAATCAAAATAAACTTATTTAAAGCCATATAGAGCTATGTTGATTACAGCCTCTATCCCACATTCCGCACTTCTTAACATTAAATTGATAAGTTTTATTTATCTAATGAGCTGCTTCTTTTCTAAAGGCAAAAACAAAGACCCACGACACTAAATTTTTTGTAAGTCGCCCTTGGGCATTCCGAGACCTCAAATGGACGGGTCGGCCAGCCTACCCAAACCCCATCCCCTCGATGGTCGGGGAGCCAGAGGCGTGGATGGGGTATAGTCTCCGTCTAGTTCCTGTGCATATTGACCAACCACCCAAATAACTTCCGACCCTCATCTCGACCCTATCCTTCCGAAGAGCGTGGGACTTACCCCAGGGGGAGTTGAATCAGAGTGACATACTCCCACACTAAGCTGATACTATAGTGCGGGCCTCTCCCTTCCAGGTTCCGGTACTCCATCGGACTCCGCGAGCTTTAAGAACTCAATGCCCTACCGGCCTATTTTTTATATTTATCCCTAGGTTTACATCACGGTCTGTTACCGAAAAATTGGGTTTAAAGCCTCGCCCATAAGCGGGCGACTTTTTAGTTGATTTTTTTCACAAGTTATGCTATCGTATCTTTGGGTTCGTAAGAGATATATTAGTTGCGGGTAGGCAATCCGAGACAAAAGGCCGACTTAGAAGCAAGTGTAAGACTACTGCCAAAGTGGCGGCAGCCTGTGAAACGAAACGTCAACCCGCATCGGAGCTACGGCTCGGTATAAATCCCCGGGCCTTTAGGCCGGAGAGGATGTCAATATCCCGCAGTGCTCATAATTAAAAAAACTTCTTCCCCTTCTCTCCTGACACCTTTAGGAGGAATTTCATGTCGCGCAGCGAAACGGCCGTTATTCCCTACTTATCTCTAATTCTTTTATATCTTGCAATCCTATTCAACCAGACATGATACAAAATGAGTAACTAATGGGACATCGAGTCCCATTGATTGACCATCGATCCATCTGACGCCAAATCAAAAATTATGGCGTGAAACTTCTCGACGATTTAGCTAAACCCCAAATTCTGTTTTCAGTTGCTTTACCCATTGTTTGATCCGTTCATCTGTTAACTCGGATTGATTATCATCATCTAGGGCTAAACCTACAAACTTGCCATTTTTGATCGCTTTGGAGTCCTCATGTTCATAACCCTCTGTAGACCAATACCCAATAGTAGTACCTCCTTTCTCAGTGATTTTTTTCTCCAAAATACCCATGGCATCTTGAAAATTATCAGCATATCCTACTTGATCACCTGTACCAAAATAGGCAACTTTTTTGCCTTGGAATTCTACGTTATCTAGTTCTTCACTATAGAAACCAGCCCAGTCACTTTGTAGTTCACCAACATCCCAAGTAGGACAACCAATAATTACATTTTGATAATCATTAAAATCTTCGGGACTTGCCTCTCCTATCTCATGGATAGTAACTACATCGTCACCACCAAATTCTTCCTTAATCTTTTCTGCAGCTTCTTCAGTTTTACCTGTTGTAGTGCCAAGAAAAAGACCTATTTTAGACATCTTACCTCCGTAGTAGTCGTTTTTTTTGTATTATACGTTAAGTATTATAACAGTTTTCCATAATAATGCTATCTTTCGTCAATAAGCTGTTTAGCATCTAAATTTCCAGAAAACTGTAAGCTTTTCAAGAGGTTCAGCCTCTGAAATATGCTGTTTTATATGGGCAAAGGCTTACTTCTAATTACCAACAATCAATGAAGTTTGTTGACATCCTCCCTGGCCTAAAGGAACCAGGTTTCATACCGAGCCGTAGCCCCTCGGCGGGTTGACATCTAACAGGCTGCCGCTACTTTGGCAGTAGTCTTATACTGGCCGACAATTCCGCATTTTGTCTCGGATTGCCCACCCGCAACTAACATATTGCTTCTCCTGAACCCAAAAGCACAATAACATAACCTGTAGGAAAAAATCAACTAGAAAGTAACCCTAGGAGGGCGAGGCTTAAAACCAAATTTTTCGGTAATTCAATACCTTTGGGTAACACCAGCTTTTTAGCAGCATACCATCTGTCTTGGTCTAGCACCAGCAGTATCCGTTTATTTTAATTAAGTGCTAAATCTGTTAAAAAACGACTGAATAGCTCTATATTGACTTGAGGTAGAATCCAGAAATAAGTTTCTCTAGACTCAGGGTCCAGAAAACCATAAAGTCATAACCATTGGTATTGAATCTTAACATCAGTAACTGGTTACTGAACAATTGGGTTTAAAGCCTTGCTCATAAACGGGCAACTTTTTAGTTGATTTTTTTCACAGTTTATCTTATCATCCTTTTTACTTCAAAAGTCATTATCACGACTTACGGAGGGAAACTGAGAAACCCGGTTTCTCGTAGATATTTATGTGTTAAAAACAATGATTTACTGTAGAAACCCGGTTTGTTTGCGTAAGTCCTGATTATATAAAAGCCAGATTTAAGTACGGTATATATCCAAATATTGGGATAAAAACACCGATTAGCAAGGCGAGCTAGGTTGTATCCGTGTTATCTGGAATAACAGTGTAGCTTGCTGTCAGGAAAAGTGCAAACTAGAAAAGAAAAAACCAACTAATTCTGAACTACAAAAACAGTTTATTGCTCTGGCTAAAAAGACTATTGTGTCCAAACTCGAGGAGCCTTCGGTTGCATTTCTAAATATGAACTTATCCTCACACCACACTTCTATATCTGCCCGTGGATATTTATGGTTATTTTAATTTAGATTGATACAAGTATTTCTTTCTGTAACTAGCGTTTCAGCGGAAAAAGTTTTCCATCCTTATTTTAAATAACTATACTTTGAAATTTAGCTAACTCCCATTGAAGTTTTTTCCATAGCACTTGTTCGGACAGGCTACTGTCACAATAACTCGGACCTGGCACTTTAAGCCGAAAGTCCATCGGTTGTAGATATTCCCATCCTCTCTGGAGTCAGACTTGGCGGCCCATCTTTTCCCTCAACTAATCTGCTAATTTTTATACACAGGACTTACGCAGGCAAACTGAGAAACCCGGTTTATCGTAGATATTTATAGTTATTTTAAATAATAATGAGACACTATATCGTACTGCCATTTTCTACAAAATTTATTACTTTTTGTCTGAAGTCTAAACTGTAAGGCATAGTTCAAAATAGTTTCTAGTTGACTTAATTTTATTATACTCTTTTTCTTGTTTCAATCTTAATTAAAAAAACTATATGTGTTAAAAACAATGATTTACTGTAGAAACCGGGTTTTTTTGCGTAAGTCCTGATTGTCATGCGCTATATATAGTGTCTTTGCGTAAGTCCTGAGTAAATAAAACTCTTAAAACTCTTACCTATGACTAAACCACTAAAGCAAAAAGATGAACCCGTAAGTACCTTTTCTTTTCTTCTCTCTCCTGCCAGAGAGCATAAGTGCCAAAATATTCCAAAGGTTCATGATATGACTCCTGTGTATTCTACTGGCCTATCAAGCTTAAGATAGGGTAATAGGAAAATGGAAAAATCTAAACTATGTATTCTTTTTGCCATTTTCCTCATACAACATTATTCGGCTTGACACGCTACTAGGTTAATAAAAACTGCTATAGTTTTCCCAACCGCTCCAAGGACTAACCTCAAGTGCCCCTCTTGGTGTCATCACTATTCGGAATAGTGCAGAAGACTTTTTATGACTGGCAATTTCACCATCAGAACTATTTAACAACTTCAGTAAAGGTGTTTGTTGAACATAATCTCTAGCTGATTGGTTTACGGGTTCTAAATTGACAATGACACCCTCAACATTAACTCTCATCTGAAACACTAAATCCTCATACCAAGTTGGAGTCTGTTGCCAACTTTGATCAATTTGGTCATATAACTTTTGGTTTAATTCCTCTAACCTATCTGTATCAGTAATCTCTGAAATTACGGCTATATCTACTTCTTTCTTAACAACAGATGGGAGAGTAGCACTCTGTAATTTTTTACTATTCAAACTAGATAGAGACCACAATTTAATACTGCCATCAGCACTACCACTAACAAGAGTTTGACCATTCGGGTTAAACTCTAAAGACCAAATAGCTTTAGAATGAGCTGTAAATGTTTCCAGCAACTCCTCTGTCTTTACCTCCCACAGATTAATTTTTCTGTCGTAACCACTACTAGCAATAGTTTTGCCATCAGGACTGAAAGCAACAGATAAAATTGCCTGATTATGCCCTTCTAAAGTGGATATGAGTTGACCTTTTTCTATCTGCCATAGTCTTATTTTCCCGTCTTTACCGCCACTAGCAATAATTTTACCATTAGGGCTAAAAGCGATCGCCCAAATTGTGTTTGTATGTGCAGCAAAGGAATGGAGTTGTTTACCTATATCCCATTGCCAAGTTTTGATGTCACCTTTTTTAAACCCACTAGCAAGTATCTGTCCATCTGGACTAAAAGCCATAGCAGTTATGGGTCCTAAATGTTGAGTACTCATTTTAACAGAACCAGTTTTGAGGTCCCAAATTTTAATCACACCATCATAACTACCACTTGCCAGAGTATGACCATCAGCAGTCATTGCTATAGCTTTCACATCATCGATATGACCTTTAAGAGTCTGGATCAGATTTCCATTTGTCAGATCCCAAAGTTTAATGTGGTTATCCCAACTACCACTAGCAATAATTTTTCCATCCGGACTAATGACAAGAGATTAGATCGCATCTGTATGAGCATTTATGGTATGAAGTAATTTACCATTGCTTAAATTCCAAACTTTAATTTTACCACCATAACTACTACTTGCTAGAGTTTTTCCATCAGCACTGATAGCAACTTCATAAACCCATCCTTTATGTCCATCAAGGGTCAGGGAGGGTAGAGTTTTTTGTTCTGATATCCGGATATAGTTATTACTTGATATTGATAGCGATCGCAAAAACCACATTCCACTCATAGTTGCTAAGAAAGTAGTTGCTGCTATAACTATGGAATATTTTCCCAGCTTAGGCGGGTTCAGTATAGATTTTAATCCGTTCATTTCTTACCTTTTGGCAAAACTTCAAAATTACTGTTTGCTATTAATTCAATAGCTTTGCTGAAGCGCAGGCATAATGTTCGCGCTTATAGCGGTTTTCAAATTTATGAACTACATCACCATAACCAAAACCTTCTAGGGACCTTGCATGCAACATCCCTACTGTGGTCTACCAACATTAAAACTGCTGTAGGGAGTAGTTCGTGAGCAATAGGAAGAGAACTAGTGTAGATAGTGAATATTTACAATTCATGTCTAGGTTATACAACGCTGATTTAATTTGCACCTTTAGTTCTTGCCAATTTATTTCTACGCTCCATAAATTTTCTAAGAATAAATAAAAGTGTTATACCTGTGATTCCTAACATCCCTAATAGGGTAATATCGCTCCAATGACCCCACATTTTGTCTATGACGTGCCAGATTAAAAGAAACATTGCTAAATAAGTCAGTTCATGTAGTTTCTTCCAGCTTTTTTTCATTTTTTTCACGCTCCAGTTATTAGAAGTGATTGCTAGTAGTGTAAAAATAATGAAAGTCGCGACTCCTTGTATATAT
>JAKQYE010000179.1:5915-13581 GCA_023356605.1 Trichodesmium sp. MAG_R02
GCAATCACACCTATTTGACGACGATATTTCAGCAACAATTTAGGAAATCCTGTTTTTTTGATCTTGGGAAAAACAATTCTCAAAATTGTTGGTAGTAGGGTAATTACATAACATACTAATGCAAATAAGCCAAAGTAGTTTGGGAGTGGTACTGTATTCAAGACAATATTTCCTTATGCTTACTAAATTTTATTTTTCAATGTTCAGGACTTACACAGTATCGTTACGCTGTATATATTTTAGATATATCATATAGTCATTTCAAATAAGAATAAAACACTTTTTCTGCTGAAACTTAGTTATAGGAAGAAATATTTGTCTCAACCTAAATAAAAATAACTATAACTTACGCATTACTAATATATATGGGGGATAAATTGGCAATTTTCAAGATATTGCCACTACTATTAGTGCTGTTGAGTAAGCCCTAATATATGATATTTTGACCATCATTTCAAACATTTATACACATTTATACAACGATTCAATCCGTCTCTTTACCTAGAAGTCCTGATTTTATGAATGAACTTTCCTTAGCTTTTCGTTGTAGATGAATTTCCCTTTGTTTTAGTGTTTAGATTGCTAGGATTATTTCTTGTATTCTCTATATACTAAACTAAATTGTTAGAGCTAGGACGCTCTACTATAGATGAACTACCCTGCTGTGTAGATAAAGCCCCCTTTTTCATTTTTAGCCTATCATGTATTTTTAAATTTCCATAATAATTTAATATTTTTTTTATTATCTCAAATTATCAGGACTTACGCAAAGACACTATATATGGTGTATGAAAATTTCGACGATTTTTACGCTTTGCTTCATGGGTTAGGGGAGGTTAGCCTCAGCAATCCCCTAACTATTTTTATTCAAAAAACATTATGACAGTACGCTACATATAGCGTACCTGTGTAAGTCCTGATTCTCTTAAATCTTTTTTTTGTTGTATAAATATTTACCCATTATTCGAGAATAAACAGTATAAACACTGTTGACAAACAAGTTCTTAACAAAGCAATTTTTTAGTTAAGTGCTTGTGCTTATGGGAGTTGCTATAATTTCACTTTTGGTTTTTGAGTTTATCTACACCAACTCCTGATAAAAACTTAATAATTGCCTAGCTAAAGCTTTATTTGTATACTGACTCATTGCCTTTTCATAACCTTTTTGTCCTAAACTTTCAGCTAATTCTTTTTGCTCCATTAACTGCATTAAACGATTTCTTAATTCTTCAATATTTCCCTCTGGAAAAACTAAACCAGCATCTCCAATTACATGAGGAATTTCCCCAGATTCAGAACCTATTACAGGTACCTTACAAGCCATTGCCTCAATTAAAACATGACCGAATTGTTCTTTCCAACCCACAGAAGTTAAAGTTTTAAACTTATAAGTAGTTTCTGATGGCAAAACTAAAGTATTCATCAGATTAATATATTTTTGTACATGGTTGTGAGGCACACTTTCTACAAAAATTAAGCGTTCTTTAATTCCTAATGCTGTTGCTGTTTCCAACAATTTTGCTTGTAATTCACCCCTACCCAATAATAACCATTTCCATTTTTTTTCCTGTAAACCTGCGAGGGATTTAGTTAAAGTTAATAATCCTTTTTCCTCAACAAAACGACCCACAAAACCAACTACAAAATCATCAGTTTTAATCCCTAAACTATCTTTTAATTCTACTTGAGGTTCCGGTTTAAATAAACTTTCATCTACTCCTAACTGAGGCATTACTTTGATTGGACCTTTGTAGCCCCTTTCTCTTAAAATATATTCTCCATCTTGATTGCCAGCAACAATTCCATCAGTATTTCTGAGGTTATAACCTTCTAGTAAAGAAATAGGGAATTTAAGTTTATAAGGTAAATTCCACCAAGTGAAAAATAAATTTTTAGCCTTGAGTCCTAAAAGCTTATTAAAAGTAATAAACTGAGCATAAGTTAAAGCTTTAGAACCCTGTTCTACTTGAATAATATCTGGCTTAAATTTTCCCAGTAAACTAATGATATCAGGACCGAAAGTTAATAAAGCTTGATTATTTTGACTATAATTAGAAATAGGTACTACTTTAAAGGAACCCTCATCAACAAATTTGGTTTCAACTATTTGACTTTGTACCCCTTTTGGATTCCAACGTTGAGGTACAACAACCGTAACTTCAAGACCAGGTTCAAGTTTAGCTAAAGCACGTAACTTTTCTCGATTAAGGTCAACAATATAGGTATGGCTAACTATTAATATTTTCATGGTTGTTATTTTTGATTTAATTGATTTAAAGCAGTATTTGTGAGAATTAATTTATCAAGTAAATATTAAGAGGCTAAGTTGCTTGCTAGATCTAGGCTGAACAATTTATGGTCTCCAAGGTTCACCAAGTCAAATCTAACAAATTGGATATTTTTAGGACTTACGCAACGGCACTATGTATAGTGGCAATATCTTGAAAATAATAATTTTTACACCATATATAGCGGTACTGCGTAAGTCCTGATTTTAAAAAAGCGTTGCTGAGAAAACTTCAGAAATAAGTTTGAATTCAGCTTCCCTTTATATTAAATATTTCTTTCTCTTGAAAAAAGATAACACAAATATATACAGCCCTTGACCTTGTTATTAAGTACACCCACGGGGGCAAGATGCCCGCACTACATAATTGTCACCATTTACCCAAAATCTGCTGTATCATGTTTTGGCCATTCTACATCCTTGGTTCAGTCTAACCAAGTTACTAAATCAGATATATTAAGGATTTGTCGCAAATACTTATGCTGAAAAAATATATTATCTAAAATCTATGAAGATAAAACTTGCTCGATATAGTTTTACAGCTGTTTTCATTTTAGTAGACCACAGTAGGGACGTTCCATGGAACGTCCCTACAAGGTTTTGGTTATGACAATGTGGTTTATCAATCTGAGAAGTGCTGTAAACAATTTATCAGGACTTACGCAGTACCGCTATATATGGCGTATAAATTTGTATTTTTCAAAATATTGCCACTACAATTAGTGTCTTTGCGTAAGTCCTGTTTATATTTTAACTTTTGACTTTCTTTGTATAAATTTGCCCATCATCCCAAATAGATTTAATCCTTGTTTGAACAGCACTGAGAAAACCCAGAATATAGAAACTGCCACGAGTAACTATTTTGAGAGGAGAACTACTCTTATAACAAGGGGGGTGCCCCAAGACATGACAATCAAATAATTTGACAAAGAAACGCAGACATTGATTAGGAGTGAGATTTTTTAATCCCATGAAAAAGTGATTATGATAAAAAGTAACTTGATACTTGAGAGACCTTGTAGAAATATCATGGCAACCTCCACTTTCTTCACCCAAGTGAACTAAAGAAGCCTCTGGGTCAAACCAAATATGATAACCAGTTTGTCGTAACCTTAAACAAAAATCTGACTCTTCTCGTACTGCACTACCACGAAACCGCTCATCAAAATTCAGACCATACTTAGTAAAAACTTCTCGGCGATATGACATATTACACCCCCTTGCTGAGATGACTCGTTGAGCTTTTACTGTATGTACCAAATCTATATGATACCAAGCAATACCAGGGTCAGAGGCTTCTGGAGGTAAATCCTCTATTTCTAACTCTCCACCAGAATCTCCTAATTTCATGCGATCAAATACTCGTCCTGCTACTGCTCCTATCTCTGGGTGATCGACATAGTTGCGAGCATGAGCTAGCAAAAATCCTTGTTCTAAACGTACATCATCATCGATAAAAAGGATTATTTCTCCACTACAATGTCTCAGGGCATAATTCCTTGCCCCTGGTAAACTCGCCCAAGTCAGACGGAACAATTTAATTGTGCTAGCATTAGTTTGTTGTTCCAGATAAACTTGAGTTTCTGGTTTATGACTCACAGTTTGGTCAATTACTAAAACTTCAAACTTAGGGTAGTCTTGTTTAATAACATCAGCGATCGTATCTACTAGAGGTTCCTCCCGCTCGTAGGTGGGAATAACCACGGAAATTGATGGTAAATTCATAGTCTGCTATCGTTTAAGAGTAAGTTTAATTTTATTGAGCTTAGGACTTACCCATGGGCACTACATAAGCGTGAGGGCAAATGCTAGAAAACCCTACATAGGTTGGACCTAGGTGAAACGTGGGTCAGTCCTGTTAGTGTCAAGGACGATCGCACTTAAATTATCTAGCCCATAAGGAAAAATACTTTTTGCCTAGGGACTATGTTTTTTAATTTTTAAGGGTATTTTAAGGGTATTTGTTCATGTAACTATTCCCCAATTAAAATTGTCCAACACAGAGCTAAACTCATTAATGCCAATAATTTACTCTTCGCAGTTTTCATATTGGTAGGCCACAGTAGGGATGTTGCATGCAACGTCCCTACAAGGTTTTGGTTATGGCGATGTAGTTCATCAATTTAAAAAGCGCTATAAAATTGCTGATTCAAGTAAGTTGATTTTAGATTCAATCCTCTGGTTTTGGACATCCCGAATAATGTTTCAATGTCCCATCGATTAGTAGATACATTAACCCTGGGAATTCCTGGTAAAAGTCGAAAAAACTGTTCATAGCAATGTGACGGCACCCTACAGCGATCGCTATAGGAGCTGAATCATCAAATAACTCAGTGCCAAGAACTAGAACACTATTCATTGGACATCTCCTATTCCCCATTCCCTCTTTTCTGGAAATGTCTATTAATCCATATATTTAACAACTATTAATAAGTTAAAATTATGTTTGTAATAAAAAAGTATATTTATACTTATCAAGATATCTCTTTACAAACATTTGTAAAGTTTAGTATAATATATAAAGTTTATTAAACAAAATACATAGACTAAGTATTTGTTCTCACCCTTATGATGGCTATTCAATTTCCCTGGCTAACCACTATAGTCCTGCTGCCTCTTTTGGCTGCCCTACTCATCCCATTCATACCCGATAAAGATGGAAAAACTATGAGATGGTATGCCCTCGGTATAGGTACTATAGACTTTGCACTAATATGTTGCGCTTTCTGGAAAAACTACAATGCTAGCGACTCCGGTTTTCAACTGGTAGAAAAATATGTTTGGATTCCTGAAATAGGTTTAAGTTGGGCCCTATCTGTAGATGGCCTATCTATGCCACTGGTACTCTTAGCTGGTTTAGTAACAACGCTCTCAATATTCGCAGCGTGGCAAGTAGACTACAAACCACGGCTTTTCTATTTTTTGATGCTGGTTCTGTATTCTGCCCAAATAGGAGTGTTTGTTGCTCAAGACCTAATGTTACTCTTCATTATGTGGGAGCTAGAATTGGTTCCTGTCTACCTACTAATATCAATTTGGGGTGGTCAAAAGCGTCGTTATGCTGCAACGAAATTTTTGCTATATACCGCAGCGGCTTCTATTTTTATTCTAGTGGCAGCTTTGGGAATGGGCCTATACGGTGAAGGGAATATTACTTTTGATATGGTGGAATTAGGTCTGAAAGATTATCCACTAGGTTTTGAACTTTTACTATATTTAGGACTACTTATAACTTTTGGTGTTAAGTTAGCGGTTTTTCCTCTACATACATGGTTACCGGATGCTCATGGGGAAGCTTCTGCTCCTGTATCAATGATTCTTGCCGGTGTACTATTGAAAATGGGTGGATATGGATTAATTCGCCTTAACTTAGAAATGCTTCCTGATGCCCATGTTTATTTTGCTCCTGTTCTAGCAATTTTGGGTGTGGTTAATATTGTTTATGGTGGGTTAAATTCTTTTGGCCAATCTAATATGAAACGCCGTTTGGCTTATTCTTCTGTTGCTCACATGGGTTTTGTATTATTGGGTATTGCTTCTTTTACTGACTTGGGAGTAAGTGGAGCTGTACTACAGATGGTTTCTCATGGTTTGATTGCTGCAGTGTTGTTCTTCCTTGCGGGTATAACTTATGACCGCCTCCACACTTTGGTATTAGATGAAATGGGTGGTATTGGTCAAGTGATGCCAAAAGTATTTGCTCTATTTACGGTTAGTGCAATGGCATCTTTGGCTCTTCCGGGAATGAGTGGTTTTGCTAGCGAACTGATGGTATTTGTGGGGTTAACTACTACGGATATTTACAGCTCTACTTTCTGTACTGTGACGGTGTTCTTAGCAGCGGTTGGTTTGATATTGACTCCTATATATCTGCTTTCTATGTTGCGTCAAATGTTCTACAGTACTGGTCAAGCTCCAGCTTGTTTGCTCAAGGATACTCCTTATGAAAATGAGCTTTTAGATGAAACGGTTTGTTTTGGTACTAACTGTATCTTGCCTGCGGAAGCTGTTTATACTGATGCTAAACCGAGAGAGGTTGCGATCGCTGCTTGTTTCTTGGCTTTGATTATTGGAATTGGTTTATATCCTAAGGTTGCAACTGGAATGTATGATGTGAAGATAGTTGCAGTAAATGCTCAGGTACGTGAAGCATACACTTTTGCTAAGGCTAATCCTCAACTATTTGCTAAAGGATTTTTATTCCCCAGTATTCCTGAATCTGAGGTATTATCTGTTTCTGGTGTTTTTAAATAAGATAGAGATAAATTTTTAAGGATTACTTTCGGGATTGACCCATAATAATAACATATAGTAGGGGTTAACAGTAGTTAACCCCCTAAAAATTTTTTATAGTTTCATAACTGATAACTGAAATGACTACACAATTAACTGAAAGAGCAAAACAATTAATTCCTAAAGCTAGAATAGTGAGCTTTAAAGGTTGGGAGGAAGTTCTACCAACGGAAATAATTCAATTTTTTCAAGTGGCTGATGATGAAGGTCGTTATCTCACACAGAAGGATTTAAATTTCCTCAAAAGTGGTTCACAACTGCCTATTTTTTCTATTGATGCTGCTAGTTTCCTCGGAGAATATGCAGCAGAAATTGTTGATGAAGCGAGGGAAAAAGTATTAGCAACCTATCCTAATATTACCGCAGAAGGGGGAGATTTATATCCACGGGTTCGAGCTGAAGCATGTTGGCGAGATTTCTGGCATTTTTTACGTTGTATTACTTATGGTATGGCTGGTAATAATACAAATTTTACGAGTCAAGAAGGGCTATATAATATGAATTTACTGTATCAAGAATTGCTGGTTCCACTATCAGCAATGGTCTGCGGTTTAGAGGCTATCAAAACTGCTAGCTTAAAAAGATTTTCCCCTGAACAACAAGCAGAATTAGTTCCTTATTTTGACCATTTGCTGATTAAGTTGAAAGAGTTTTCTTAGGTTCGGGGAGCAAATAGGTGTTAGGTATTAGGTTTTAGGTATGAGGATGGCTTTTGGGAATGTTTAACAATTATAATTATATTCAAATTTTACAAAAGTAGGTTGGGTAGAACGAAGTGAAACCCAACACATTAGCATGGTTAAGAAAGATTGGTTTTGGCAATATTAAAGTAGGCTCCTCAACAAGGAAGTTAAACCTAACACATCAGCGGGGGATAAGTTAGGTTTCGTGACCTCAACCCAACCTACAAATACTTAAACAAGCGAAATCTTTGGGGTAGTCGGTTTTTGCCCAAGGTAAAAAAAAAGGGTAGTCCTGCATAGTAATGGTAAAATATAAATTAAAATTTAATTTTATAGCTATGCACTGTCCTAAATGCCAATCTACTAAAATCATCAAATATGGACATACTCACTACGGTAAGCC
>JAKQYE010000018.1:0-9573 GCA_023356605.1 Trichodesmium sp. MAG_R02
AAATTTGGAAGTAAAAGCCTTGTATTTATGGATAAATCAGGATTTAAAGATAATCAAGACTGTATTTATGCCTGGTCAAAAAAAGGGAAAAAAGTTTATGGTGAGCAAGAGGGAAAACGAGCTAAAAGAGAAAATTTAGTAGCCGGGAGAAGAAAAAAGGAAAAAGATTTAATAGCACCAATTATATTTAAAGTCACCCTAAATGCCGTGGGATTTGAACAATGGTATGATCAACATTTATTACCATCATTAAAAAATCCCAGTGTACTGCTGCATGGATAATTCACCAATTAAACACGAAAAAACGTTATTAGAGAATTAGTATAAGCAGGGTTCACTAATTACTATTTTTGCCAAAATACTCTCCTAATTTAAATGACATATAACATGATTTTAGTGCATTAAAAAGAGCTAAAATGTATTCATATGCAAACAGATTTTTCAATGAAATTGTTCCTAATTATTATGCAAAATAGTGTATCATTTTTATTCAAGAAAACTATATATTACAAGAGTTACTGCCTAGTAGCTTGTTAGAACAATTTCAAGAAAAAGAAGACGAATATTTATGGATACAAGAAATTTTAACTGAACTTGAATTAATTGTAGATAGTACAGAACAAAGCATATATAGGCCATACGCTGATGATAAACAGAAAAAATATTACTCTGGAAAAAAGAAAAACCATACATTGCATAAGTTGCGACAAATCAAAAAGTAAATAAAACTTTTAAAACTCTTACCTATTCTCTATTCTCTGTTCCCTGTTTCCTAAAAAGCAGTGGAATTTTTGCCTCGAATAAAATAGGATTGCTATATAGCAGTCCGCCCATAGGTTGTGACAAATCAAAAAGTAAATAAAACTTTTAAAACTCTTACCTATTCTCTATTGCCTATTCCCTAAAAAGCAGTAGGATTTGTGCCACGAACACTCATAGAATTGCTATATTTAAAAGCGCTATATAATATCTTTCCTTTTTTGAAACCAAATAGTTAAACTTAAATAAATCAGTGAATGTAAACATAAAACTCCCCAACTTAAACCTAAATTTCCCCAGTTAAGATTATAAACATCTGAACCAGAAAATGGTAAAGGAACCGTACTCCCATCTGGTAATTTAGTTACTTCTGGCACCATTTCATTGACATTTACCAGTGCCCCATAAGCAGCTACAGACCAACGACTTAACATTACCCAAGAAAATTTACTAGCTATACCTGTCATCTCAAATAAAACACCAGAGAAAATAATCTGAGGCAACAATATTAAAGGTAAAGCACTATTAGCTTGAGAAGCATTTTTAACAATAGATGAAATCATTAATCCCAGACTAATACAACTTATTAGAGTCAAAAAAGTAGTAATACTAACTCCTATTGACCATGAAATTAATTCGGGCTGGGGACTTTCAAATCCCAAGATAATTACTCCTGCTATTAATAGAGTTTGGAAAATGGCTAATAATCCTAAAACTATTACTTTTGAACCTAGATAAGCAAATAATCCTAAATTTATTAATCTTTCTCGAATATAAATAGCTGATTCTTTAACTATTTCTTGCAGGGAACTGGAAAGACCAACCCATAAACAGGCACAAGTCAATACAAATAATACTCGCAAAGCTAAAGGAGCTAAAGTAGGTTCTGGGTCGCCAATTAACGGATTTTTATCTGTAAGTGCAAATAAAATTAAACCAATACCAATAGGAGCAGTTAATAAAGATAAACCTAAATTAATCGGGTCACGGAGAATTAATTTTAAATATCTTTGAATTAAAATAAATAGTTGTTTCCCAAAAGAAGGGAGTTGTTTTTTGGGAGGTAAGTTAGTAGGAGGTTTGAAATTATCAACACTCAAATGATTGGAAATATAGCACTGATAATATTCTGATTGACGAAAATTATTTACCCATTCATTAATAGTTTCATCACTAGTTTCTAGTTCATTGTAAATATCAGCAAAGTCACCAGTATTGATTGAGAAAAAAGTCATAGCTTCTCTCGGACTACCAAAGTAACATAAACGTCCACTTCTACCTAAAAAAACTATACGATCACAAATTCTAATATTAGCCGTGGCATGAGTAACTAAGATAATTGTTCGTCCTTGATTTGCCAACTTTCTTAATAGTTGCATCATTTTTTTGTCTAACCCTGGGTCGAGTCCAGAGGTCGGTTCATCTAAGAAAAATAATCTGGGGTCTGCTAATAATTCAACGCCAATACTTACTCTTTTTCTTTGTCCTCCACTTAACTGACTAACTAATACATTTTTTCTCTCTACCATTTCTATTTGTTCGATGGTTTTTTCCACTACTTCTTTAACATTAATATCTGGAGGCAAGCGCAATTTTGCAGCATAAGTTAAAACTTCCGATACTGTTAATTCGGGATGAATAATATCATCTTGAGGAACATAACCTATCTGAGTCCGATAAATATTAAAATTATTTCTTAAATCTTCACCATTAATATAAACTTTGCCTTTAGTTGTCGGGTCTATTCCTAATAATGTTCGCATCAAAGTCGACTTACCAGTTCCACTTCCTCCCACTAAAGCAACAAATTGTCCAGGTTCGATCGCAAGGGAGATATCATTTAGCAAAACTCGTGTTTTCCCCCGTTGGTCTCTGACTATTCTGTAGAGGCGATAGACATCAAGACGAATTTGCTGACCAGGGTCGAGGACTTCCAAGTTATCGTCACGACAAATAAGGGTAAAAGGTCCGATTTTAATTACCGCTCCGTTAGTGATAACAATAGCACTTTTAACCCGGACTCCATTAACAAACACACCATTTGTACTATGGTCCCGTAAAATATAGTTGCCTTGACTATGGGGTTCAATGGTGGCATGACGACGGGATATAACAGGAGCATCCAACTCTAGGGTAGCATCAGGATCGCGACCAAGTAATACTGAGCGATTTTGTAAAGATATTGATGGCGTTTTTAGTAAAGATGTTAAACCTACAGGATTATTGGGTTCAAAGTATTTTAGTAGGATTTGGTTTTGAGGGTCGAGACCAATTTTGATTTCTATGCCATTTTCCAGAGGATGACCTTCAGATGGAGTAATGCGGGTACGATCGAGAAATAATCCGTTTGTACTTGGTCGATAACCGTCACCATCATAAATATGGTAGCGATCGTCAGATTTCTTGATGAGGGCATGA
This sequence comes from Trichodesmium sp. MAG_R02, assembly GCA_023356605.1. Classification (GTDB taxonomy): domain Bacteria; phylum Cyanobacteriota; class Cyanobacteriia; order Cyanobacteriales; family Microcoleaceae; genus Trichodesmium. Next base: position 3,178 of record JAKQYE010000018.1, read on the forward strand.
TAATTAGAGATGGGCAACCAATTTGAGGGCACTACTAGATTGGCGCGGCGACGATCGCGTCCTAATATATGACGCTCTTGTGTCAGTTGAAGGGTGATAATTTGGCCTTGATTATTTAATTCTATATAAGGATTATTACTTAAAAGGGTAGTTTGACCTATTTTATTACTCATAATAATATTAGATTTTAGATTCCTTGGCACAGATTGACAAAAACCATTTATATTCAATCAGAAGTGGATCAACTTTTATAGTTTAACCTACTATTTCTTCTTTTAACTTTAGCAGAAATTAGATATTATTTTTATGATAAAATTTATGGGAAATTAAGTAAATTATTAAATTATAATTTTTGATCACTAACTAAAATTAATAGAACTTAAGTGAGTAAAAACCTAAACAATAAATCGGGTTTATTGCCCTGATTATTGTTTTTCATACTTCACAATTTTTTTTCGATCAACCGAGTTTATTTGTAAGTGCTAATTAGATAAATTTAAATATATGATATTATCTGTTTTGTTACTCCTAGGGAGAAGCTAGCTACTTTTATAAACTCAAGCAAACTACAACTTATTTACTAAATTTTTACCATAATAATTTCAAATTAAACTAATGCAAAAACAAATACCTTTAACTACTGTCTGTATTTTTTTATATCTAACTGGATGTCAATCTCCCAAACCGGAAATAATATCTCCTAGCCCTAAAATAAGTCTTTCTCCACAAGTATCACAAATATCAATTAAAATTCCCGAAAAACCCTTAACATTACCTACAGATAACTCAAATTCAATAACCTCTGGTGAAGTACAGACATATTTAAAAAGATTAACTACTCAAGGTTTTTATCCACAAAATCAAGGAGTCTGGATACAATCAAATGATACTTTATTAGCAAATCATCAAGGTACGATTCCTTTACCAGCAGCTTCAATTACTAAAGTAGCAACATCTTTAGTCGCCTTAGAAACTTTTAATCCTGACCATCAATTTATCACCTTAGTTGCCACAACAGGAAAAATTGAAAATGGCATATTAAATGGGGATTTAATTATTCAAGGAGGAGAAGATCCATTTTTTGTTTGGGAAGAAGCGATCGCTATTGGCAATCTATTAAATAAAATAGGTATTCAAAGAGTTACTGGCAATCTAATTATTACTGGTAAATTTTATATGAACTTTGAATCTAACCCTCAGACTGCTGGTAATTTACTTAAACAAGGATTAAACCGTCAAATTTGGCAGAGAGAAGCTTTAACTCAATATCAAACTTTACCTCCAGAAACCCCAAAACCTCAAGTAATAATTGATGGTTTTGTAAAAGTTTCTCCTACTCCTCCTGAAAATATCAAACTATTAATTAGGCATTATTCTTTTCCCCTGGCTGAACTTGTTAAAAAAATGAATCAATATAGCAATAATTTAATGGCAGATATATTAGCTGAAGCTGTTGGAGGTCCTCAAATAGTTGCAGAAAAAGCCGCTGAATTTACCGGAGTACCAAAAGAAGAAATTCAATTAATTAATGGTTCTGGTTTAGGGGAAGAAAATCGCATTTCTCCTCGCGCTGCTACGGCAATTTTTATAGCAATTGATAATTATCTTCAGCAATATAATATGAGTGTGGCAGATGTATTTGCTATAGTTGGTAAAGATAAAGGGATTTTAAATGAGCGTAAACAGCTTCCAAATTTGACAGTAGTTAAGTCTGGAACTCTAAATTATGTTAGTGCTTTAGGAGGTGCTTTACCGACTCAAGAAAAGGGAGTTATTTGGTTTACAATTCTGAATAAAGGAGCTAGTGTAAATCAATTAAGAAATCAACAAGAAATTTTACTAACAGATATGTTGAACAAGTGGGGTGCTGTTGAGTCATCGCCACCAGAATTGAGAACTAATCCTGAGAGGCAAGCTAAAACTTCTCGAAGTGAAATTATTTATTGAAAATGGGAAGAATTAGAAATAAGGGAACAAGAAGCTAGATAAAAAAAATGGTGTTGCTGAAAAGGTTATGAAAATAAAAATCAAACAATCTGAAATAGTTGTTATTTAATAGTTTAGCAATTACCAAAAAATATAAATCATACCCACCCATCAGCAACACCTAAAAAAACTAACTCAACCCCACCAATTTTGAACTTAGTTCCCACAGTTTAATTGCCTTATCATCATCACTTGCTTCATCAGAAACCTCTTGCACAAAAGACTTACGATCCTTCTTTTGACGATTTCCCCAACTCCAATACATTCCGGACTCCTTGTACTCAGAATCTTTAACCACAGCCGCAACTCTTTCCCCTGCCAAATGTTGAGAAACATATCCCCCAGTAATATTTTTCTGAAATAGTGGGAAAATTTTCTGGAATAAAGGATAATGATTTCTAAATAGAGGTGTATCTGCCACACATCCAGGATACAGAGAACTAAAAACAATTCCCGTTGATTTATGATAACGCCGATGCAACTCTCGCATTGTTAATACATTACAGAGTTTGCTATCCTTGTAAGCTTTACCAGACTTAAACTTCTCACCATTAATCATAGAAATAGGAGCTTTGAAGCCCTGTTCAAAACCCTGCAAATTTCCTAAATCTGGGGGTGCTGGAATCGGAATTTTTCCTCCTAACTCTTTTGGATTAGCTGTTACAGTTCCTAAAATTACCAATCTTTTATCTGTAGCAGGAGACTGTTTCAAATCTTCTAACATCAAATTACAGAGGAAAAAATGTCCGAGATGATTTGTAGCGACACTTAGTTCATAACCATCTGTACTCCGCATCGGTTCTTTTAATAATGGCAAATATACTGCAGCATTGCAAACCAAAGCTTGCAGAGATTTACCACTTTGCCTAAAAGTATTGACAAACTTTTTGACACTCTCTAGACTGGCTAAGTCTAGCTGCATAACAGTATAGTTGTCCTTTGGTATTTCTAGTTCTTGGGCAGCTTTTTCTGCTTTTGCCAAGTCTCGACAAGCCATCACAACATACCATTCACCTGTTTTAGCTAGAGCTTTCGCTGCGTGTAAACCTACACCTGAGGATGCACCTGTGATTATTACTGTTGATTTATGATTTGCTTCCATTCTCTATTAGATTTTGTAAAATTTGATTCGTTAATTTCATGATTTTACAACATAGTCTGGCCAACTAAATTTATTTTCTGAAAAACTTTTCAATCTACATCTTGAGCTGGGGAATAGGGAAGTAGGAAGCTAGGGGAGTGGGGGAGTAGGGAATAAGAGTGTTACAATATAGAGAGTAAAATACAAACACGAATAAACCATTTAAAGAATGTCTTACAGTCTAGGTTTACGAACAAGAGTCATTGATTATAAGTCGTTTCGTTGGGAGAATTGAGACAAGTTTTTATTGTTATGAAAGTATTTCAGGCGAAAAAAAAATCTCATTCTTATTTAAAAGAACGGTAGTGGTGTACAAGTAGTGATTTTTGCAGTTAGACTCCTGACAGTAAAAGGGGTTTACTTATGAATATCACTACATCTACAGGACTACCCATTCCTTTTGGTGACGTTCAATAAGTTCTCTAACCCTGGTCAAAAATATTAACAGGGTATTGTCAGGACTTACGCACGGGCACTACATGAGCGTGAGGGCAAATGCCATTCGCCCCTACATATGGTGTTTTAAAGGTTGATTTGCGTAAGTCCTGATTGTACTGTATTTCAAACTTAGTAGAATTAAATGTAGCCCCCGACTTTTAGTTTGAGGACTTCTTACTTACTTTACTATAGCAATCCTATTTTATTCGTGGCAAAAATCCCACTGCTTTTTAGGGAACAGGGAACAGGGAATAGAGAATAGGTAAGAGTTTTAAAAGTTTTATTTACTTTTTGATTTGTCGCAACCTATGCGTGGACTGCTATATATACTTAGCTAATACTTTAGCTTCTGTTTCTACTGCCTTTTATTTGAATTAATCAGGACTTACGTAAAGGCACTACTTGTAGTGTAAATATCTGAATTTATTGTCAAAAATGCACTATATATAGCGGCACTGCGTAAGTCCTGTTAATTATAAGAAACCGGGTTTATCGCCCTGATTATTCAAAAGGACTCACCCAGACCAACAATAAATCCCATTTCTAGGAACATCTACGAGAAACCGGGTTTCTTTGCCTAAGTCCTTTTCAAGTCAGGAAATTTTTTAGGCCAACTCGGTTTCTCAGTAAATCCTTATTATTAAAACTTCACATTTTGATTGAACCTATTAAGATATAGTGCACTGCAAAATGCAAAAATTTTTATTCGAAATAGTGTTAACCATAACACCAAATAATATCGAACAATGAAACGAAGAAAACTAATTAACCACATTGCAACTGCTACAGGTGTCGCAACTTTAGCTGCTTGTGGTCAAACCACTACTCAAACTATTTCTACTGATACTGATAGCTTGCCTTCTGTGAAATGGAAAATGACCACGAGTTGGCCTCGCTCTCTAGATACAATTTTTGGTGGGGCACAAGCAGTGTGCGATCGCGTTGCAGCTATGACCAATGGCAAATTTACAATTACTCCCTATTCCGCAGGAGAAATAGTCGGAGGTTTAGAAGTTCTGGATGCTGTCCAACAAGGTACCGTACAATGTGGTCATACTGCCAGTTACTATTATGTAGGTAAGAATTCAGCCCTCGCCTTTGGCACCTCTGTCCCCTTTGGCTTAACGGCCCAACAACAAAATGCTTGGTATTATCATGGTGGGGGACTAGAAATAATGCACAAGCTTTACTCAGACTTTAATATTATTAGTTTCCCTGCTGGTAATAGTGGAGTACAGATGGGAGGTTGGTTCAGACAAGAGATTAACACTGTTAGTGATCTAAATGGTTTAAGTATGCGTATTCCTGGTTTCGGTGGTGAGGTCATGAAAAAATTAGGTGTAAATACTCAGGTCTTGCCTGGTGGTGAAATTTATCTAGCTTTAGAACGAGGCGCCATTGATGCTGCGGAGTGGGTCGGTCCTCATGATGACGAGAAATTAGGCTTACATAAAGCTGCAAAATATTATTATTATCCTGGTTGGTGGGAACCTGGTCCTACTTTTGAGGTGCAAGTTAATCTGAATGAATGGAAGAAGTTACCAAAAGAATATCAGGAAATTTTTAAAAGTGCTGCGTATCAGGCCAATATAAATATGCTGGCCCAATACGATGCTTTAAACGGAGCAGCATTGGCAAAATTGATAGCAGGTGGTACTGAGTTACGACCTTACAGTCAAGAAATTTTACAAGCAGCACAGAAAGCAACTTTTGAATTCTATGAAGAGAAAGCTAGTCAGGATTCAAATTTTAAAGAAGTCTACCAACAGTGGAAGAAGTTCCGACAACAGATTTATAAATGGAATACTATTAATGAATTGAGTTTTGCTCAGTTTACCTTCAATAACTCCCCAAATTGAAGTCAGGGGTTATTTAAGTGATCAGCACTCAAAAGTAAGATTGTAAAAATTTAAAACTTTTACGATACAGTAGTTCGAGGAGATTATTTGACATTTCTGTATGATACCAGTTAAGCAGCCTAAGTTAATGAAATTGGTATTAGACATTTTCTAATCGAAAAAATGAGTAAAAGTCAGTCTTGACAAGGGAATTAGCTCGAGACCCTAAAAATGGCTGAAACCATTGGTAATTTAGGATTTATACCTTTTTGACGTAAAAGCCCTAGTCCTGCTATATTTTAGTTTTTTTCTCCCCCTATTTTGTTTAAGTTCTACTAACCACTAGTAGAGGTTGATAAGTAGGTATTCCTTAATAAACCTAATTATGTAAGGAATTGGAGTTTAGACTAATTATAGTCATTTTAACAGGACTTACGTATTGCTTATATATATAGTGTATTTTTGATAATTTTATCCGATATTTACACTACAATTAGTGTCTTTGCGTAAGTCCTGTTTAATAAAGAATTGAGACAAGTATTTCTTGCTATAACTCGCGTTTGGTGCAGAAAAAGTTTTTCATTCTTATTTGAAATGAATATATATGCCGAGGGAGAATAGGGGCATTAGCTAAATTAACTAAAACCCTTCACTTATAAGCATTCTCATGACTTTTCAGTCAGTTTTCCTGAGTCTATGCTATGGGTTAATTGAGCGATCGCAATATTTTGGGAGAAGCTTGAATAATACAATCCTAAACCAAACTCACCAAAAAAGATAAATAATATCTATCACTTATTCTTTGGCCAAAGCTTATATGATATTTTGGTTCTAAGTTTCAAATTTTCCTTCTTTCTAAGTAGATTATTTGAAGACCCCAAAATTTAGTCTAAACTCCAGAAGGAAATGTTAATGTAGCCGAAACCTTTGAGATTAATTCCTTCCACTCCGTTTCAGTCGCTGCGGATAAGGGTTGTAAATTTTCACACTTAC
>JAKQYE010000018.1:9673-43011 GCA_023356605.1 Trichodesmium sp. MAG_R02
AGACCCCAAAATTTAGTCTAAACTCCAGAAGGAAATGTTAATGTAGCCGAAACCTTTGAGATTAATTCCTTCCACTCCGTTTCAGTCGCTGCGGATAAGGGTTGTAAATTTTCACACTTACCTACTCATAAAGTTATAAATAAATAATGAAACGTAGAAATCTAATTAATTATGCTACTGTTGTTGCTGCAAGTGCTGTTGCTTTACCTGCATTGAGTCAAACTAAACACCAACAGATAAAATGGAAAATGACAACAAGTTGGCCTAAATCTCTCGATACTTTGTTTGGTGGGGCGCAAAGGGTTTGCGATCGCGTAGGAGCTTTAAGCAATGGCAAATTTATTATTACTCCCTATCAAGCTGGTGAAATAGTCGGAGGGTTGGAAGTTTTAGATTCTGTGCAACAGGGTACTGTACAATGTGGTCATACTTCTAGTTATTACTATAAAGGCAAAAACCCTGCCTTGGTTTTTGCTACTAGTGTTCCGTTTGGTTTTACTGCCCAACAACAGAATGCATGGTTATATTATGGAGGGGGTCTAGAAGCTATCCAAGAAGTTTATGCTGATTTTAATGTGATTAACTTTCCTGGGGGTAACACAGGGGGGCAAATGGGTGGTTGGTTTAGACAGGAAATTAATACTTTGGCTGACCTCAATGGTTTAAAGATGCGCATTCCTGGTTTGGGAGGAGATGTCATGAGCAAATTGGGAGTCAGTGTGCAGGTGTTACCTGGTGGGGAGGTTTATTTGGCTTTGGAAAGAGGAGCTATTGATGCTGCTGAATGGGCAGGGCCTTATGATGATGAGAAATTGGGTTTATATAAGGCTGCAAAATATTATTATTATCCTGGTTGGTGGGAACCTGGTCCAACGACAGATATATTGATTAATTTAGATGCTTGGAACAAGTTACCAAAAGAATATCAGGAAATTTTTCAGGCTGCTGCTTATGAAACTAATTTGAATATGTTAGCTCAATATGATCTTTTGAATAGTAAAGCCTTGCCAAAATTAATTGAAAAAGGTGTCCAATTAAAGGCTTTTAGTCCAGAAATCATGGCGGCTGCTCAGAAAGCTACTTTTGAGATATATGAGGAAAATTCTAGTAAAAATGAGAGTTTCAAGAAAGTTTATCAACAGTGGAAAAAATTTCGAGAGCAAGTTTTTAATTGGAATAAAGTTAATGAGTTGAGTTTTACTCTCTTTGTGGAACAAAACCAGTAGTAGTAGTAATACTAATTTGATAAATTTAGGCTAAACTCATTATCTTCACGACTTACGCAGGTATAACATATATAGCGTACCGTCATCTTGGATTGTTAATACTATAATTAGTTGTTTTTTCGGATATATAGTCATTTTAATAAAGAATTGAGACAAGTATTTCTTGCTATAACTCGCGTTTGGTGCAGAAAAAGTTTTCCATCTCTTCTTGAAATGACTATATATTACTTTGAAGATATATTATCTAGTAACAATAAAATCACAAAATATCTAAAAATAAATTACAAATTTTTAAAATAATTTGATAAAAATTTTCTATAGTTAGATAATGATGATATAATCAGGACTTACGTATTGCTTCTATATGTGGTGTATTTTTGATAATCCTGATCCGATATTTACACTATAATTAGTGTCTTTGCGTAAGTCCTGATAATTATATTATTGGCAAAAATATAGATTTTAATTATGTTGTAACTCGTCAATATTATATTTACTCAAGTCTGACACAAGTTATACAGTAACCCTCCTTAGCATTCCCCAGTAGGAAAATATTAGCATAGATATACACGGGGGAAAACAGTCTTAACACCTACAAATGCTCAGTAATTTTATTTACTTGGGTAAGTTCTGCCATGACAAATTACAGATATTTAAAATAAAAATGAAACACTTTTTCTGCTGAAACTTAGTTATAGCAATAAATATTAGTCTCAACATAAATTAAAATAACTATAACTAAAAATCTAATTCTTAAACATTTTCTCCGAAGATATTGAACTTTTTGGTAACTACAATAATTTAGTTTCTCAGTTCTGAGTTCTGACTTCTGCTACAGTTATGGTCATTGAGGAAATTTTCTTTCCTTAACTTCCAAACTATATTCTTTAACTGCTTGAGTAACAGTGCCTCGTAAGTTAGCATAAGCTTTAGCAAAAGGTGGTCGCCAATCTGAAAGCCCTAAAACATCATTAACCACTAATATCTGACCATCACAATAGGCACCTGCACCAATACCAATAGTAGGAATAGAAACTTTTTCTGTAATCTCTTTAGCTAAATATGCTTCAATATGTTCTAGGACTAGGGCAAAAGCACCAGCTTCTACCAAAGCTAAAGCTTCTTCTAAAATACGCGCACTAGCATCAGGAGTTTTGCCTTGTTGGGGATAGCCTCCAAATTGATGTACAGACTGAGGAGTTAAGCCGATATGACCCAGGACAGGAATGCCTACTGATGTTAGTTTCTTCACAGTTTGAGCGATCTCCTTATTACCACTTTCTAATTTTACAGCTTGAGCCCCTGTTTCTTTGAGTATTCTTCCTGCTGAATGTATGGCTTGTTGGGGACTTTCCTGATAAGTTAAAAATGGTAAATCTACCACTATTAAAGCCTGCTTTACAGCCCGTCGTACTGCTTTAGCATGATGAATCATTTCCTCAAGAGTGACTGGTAAAGTTGTTTCATAACCTAAGGTTACCATTCCCAGAGAATCTCCCACTAAGATTAAATCTACTCCAGCATTGTCCAAAAGTTGAGCGATCGTATAATCATAAGCTGTCAGAGCTACTATCGGGCGACCTTTTTGTTTCCATTGAGTTAATTGTCTAGTTGTAACTGCCATTTTCAGTTAATTTAACCACTTTGTGAAATTCAAAAGTCAAAAATTAAAAGTCAAAAGTTCAAAGTATGACTTCATTGATAAATCAAGGAACTTGCAAAACCGAAAAGATTTCCCTTGTCCACTGATAAAGTCAGGAACTTGTATAGTTAATACACAAACCAAAAGTTAAGATTCACAATACTCATGGGTATGGGAAATAGAATATATGTTCCATAAATTGTCATTCTCACAATATAAGGCCTTCAAAAATCTAAATATCTTCATCAATAAGCTTTAGAAGTATTAAGTGGTTCGTATAACTCAATCATGTTTTGACTCATAGAAAAAAAAGTACTAATCAAAACTTTAAGGTTCAATTTAATTTTAAAGCACTAACAGGTACTTCATCCCAAGACTGAACAATTCGTAATGTAGTTTTCCATCCTTGTTGTTTTTGAGTATCAGTTAAATTATTTTGAAAAGATTCATGGCATTCTTGGGCTTGCTGTTTGTCGCAACAGGCAATACAGGAGTAGATAATACCAGATGGATCTATCTGCTCATTTACCCAAATAGTCATAGTTAATAACCTCAGCATATATTTTTCAATTGAAATCCTTTATAACCAAAAGCTTTGACTTAAGCTGATATAGCAATCCTATTTTATTTGTGGCAAAAATCTTACTGCTTCAGGACTTACGCAAAGACACTAATTGTAGTGTAAATATCGGATCAGGATTATCAAAAATACACCATATATAGAAGCAATACGTAACTCCTGTGCTTTTTAGGCAACAAGCAATAGCCAACAGGTAACAGGTAAGAGTTTCAACTTTTTTATCTACTTTTTGATTTGTCGCAACCTATGCGCGGATTGCTATAGCTAAAACCCGAAATACTTAGAGCTATAATACCTGTTTCTAATATTAATACTAAAGATCCCTTGAGTGAGAGGATATTTTTTCAAGTTACAGCCTTTAGTCAATAAGGAATTGGGCCATGGGAAAAGCCTGTTTTGAGACCCATATATAGCATAGACTATGGGTGTTAACAATAGTTAGATCATACCAAAAATGATAAATTTTTGTTACATTTTATTGAGTAGGAGAACTACCCCGAATACAAGTGTGACGTTTTTTGACCTTTAGTATTAAATAAATTTAGCCACTAGACACAGAAAAAAATTCTGAACTCCTGAGAACTCAGAACTTTATACTAGCAGTAAATTTTTAATTTTTATCTTAAATCTTATATAGAAGTCGCTATTACTTTTTACGAAATTCTCCTTATTTTGTTGTCTTAATCACAGCAATGATTTAACTTTTAACTTCAGCTATAGTTGCTGTCGTGATGCTAAACTGCTGAGAGCATTATCAGTAACGCGACAGATACGCCACTCGTCTAAAATTGACGCACCAATATTTTGATAAAATCCGATCGCCGATTCATTCCAGTCTAAAACACTCCACTCCAAACGCCCACAATTTCGCGATACTGCCAACTCTGCTACATAACTTACCAGTCGCTTTCCTATACCCCGTCCCCTATACTCAGGTAACACAAATAAATCTTCTATATAAATACCGGGTTGGGTTAGAAAAGTTGAATAGTTATGAAAGAATAAAGAAAAACCCACAGGTTGGCCTCTCAATTCAGCAATAATAGCTTCAGCGATGGGGCGATGATTTGATCTATCCGCACCAGGTTCGCCAAACAAATGAGCTTCCAGGGAAGCAACATTACCTGTAACAGTATGAGATAGTTTTTCATACTCAGCTAGGGCCTTAATTAAGTCAAATAGCAGAGATACATCTGCTGGTGTAGCAGCACGCAGGTTTAGTTCATCTAGGGACATAGTTTAACTACTATAGCACTACAAAAAAGTGTTAGGAAATTGATAAAATTGAAATTCTTTACAGCACATAGTTTGGACTTGAGCTGATAGCTATACTATCTTAAATTTGATTAAAAACGATTTAACCATCCTTTCAAACGTTCGGCCACTTGAGGGCGACGTAACTTTCGCATTGCCTTAGCTTGAATTTGTCGTACCCGTTCCCGGGAAAGATTAATCATCCGACTAACTTCATCTAAAGTATGAGGTTCTCCTGTAATTAAACCATAGCGGAGAGTGATAACATCTTGCTCACGACTGCTTAGAACATGATTTAATACCTCTAGAATATCCTGGCGCATCATCATATCATTCATTTGTGCTTCAGGAGTGCTATTTTCACTGTCTTCTAAGAAGTCTAGCAGCTCAGTATTTTCATCAGTACCTAAACGATGGTTCAGAGAGAGAGTTTTCCGACGAATTTGCTGGAGGTTACGCAGTTGTGGGAGGGAAATTTCTAGCTCTTGAGCGATTTCTGTATCAGTTGGAATACGATTTAAATTACGTCTTAGGTCGCGGTAAACTCTTCTAAGTTTGTTAATTTGTTCAACTACATGAACTGGTAGACGAATAGTACGCCCTTGGTTAGCAATGGTGCGAGTTATTCCTTGACGAATCCACCAATAGGCGTAAGTAGAGAATTTGTAACCCTTATCTGGGTCAAATTTTTCTGTGGCGCGATTTAATCCTAATGCTCCTTCTTGAATTAAGTCTAGAAAAGGTACCCCCCGGTTTAAATAACGCTTGGCAATAGAAACTACTAGACGGAGGTTAGAGCTAATCATTCGACGTTTGGCTGAGCGACACTGATGTAGGCGATGGTCTAGTTGTGCCTCTGTGAAACCTGCTGCTGCTGATACTTCAGCTTTTGTTGGCATTCGTCCTAACTCATCTGCCAGTTTCTGTGGTAGTTGTTCAAATATGACTAACTCTTGGATCAATCTCGCTAATTCTATTTCTTCTTTTTGATTCAGAAGAGGATAACGAGACATCTGCTTAAATAATGCTCCTACTGCATCATCTATATCTTGTTGATTTTCTGAGACTGGAATAGTTGCAGGCGATATATTCATACTAGAATCCTCCTGATTTTGAGCTTCTTCATGTAGGGATTCAGCAATCATCAAACTCATTTTTTGCATTTGATCTGCCGTCTCGGATATATTGTTGGAGTCTGGTAATTGGATTTGATGCTTACCTGAATGCTTTGGAAGTAGAATTTTCATAATTCGTGTTTTTTTTTATTATACAGTTTGCTGATTGTAAATGGTTGACGAGATGCAATGTACATCCTTGTTTCATACCAGAATCCTCAATTATTACTTGAGAATTTTTAACTCAATATCAATAAAGCATCTAGTAGAGAATGATAAATACCATATCTTCAACTTTCTGTCAATAAATAACTAAATAATGATCGCAATTCCGAATTAAATATAATTCGTGAGATTTATCTTTAAAAGCATTTACATAACAAATTAATTATTAAATAATTAATTAATGTTGAGTTACAGCAGTTAAAGCATGGCGCTAGGACAACTAGAAAACTTCAAAGCTATTATCTGTAAAGTTGTAACTAAAGCTGAATGCTAAATACAATATCTGTTAAAAGACCAACAACAATATCCATTTCAAAGCTTTAATCTATAATTGGCTGTATTGATAAATACAAATTAGATAGTTTATTTCTGACTTTTTTGTTTTACAGGAAATAGGGAATAGGAAATAGGAAATAGGAAATAAAGATTAATATTAAACTGTACCTCATTATTCTCAAAAGCGCTGCAATTGTCTTCATTGAAAATAATTAGAAAAGCTATATTTACGGTTATTTGTAACAAAGTTAACTGCTTCATATTCCTATCGATGCTGTATGAATTACATTTAACTTTGAAAAAAAATGCCACGATTATATTATAGTCATGACTTACCCATTCAGACAATAAATCTGGTTGATTGTCCTGATTATTGTTTTTGAAATGACGAAATTTCCCATCATAATTCGGTTTATGAGAAATACCAATCCCCATTTATTAATGCCAAACTTAGGTGAAGCCTCAATTAAGTAATTAATACAGACTGAATAACCTTTTTCATAATTAGCACTCCCCCTGAGTGTGTTGATTATTCTCAAGACTTACACAAAATATCTGTAGCGGTAATATCATGTTAAGTTGAAGGCCTACACTTTGGAGACAGAAGGCAGGCGACAGAAGCAGATAATTGGCATTTAGGGTCGAAAGTTTTACCCGGACATGATAGAAATGGCCCTTCACACCTACTAGAGATAGTGATTTTGCGTCTGTCTTGATTATTATAGTCATTTTAATAAAGAATTGAGACAAGTATTTCTTGCTATAACTCGCGTTTGGTGCAGAAAAAGTTTTCCATTCTTATTTGAGATGACTATATGTTGTGGAAACGTCCCATCCCTGGTCCCTACATACCCCCTACTCCTCCTCTCCTTACAAGGGTAAGTAATCATTTTTATATGTATAAAATCTTACTAAGAGAGTATTTTTTTTCACAATAAATAGCTCAAAATTTCTTAAGGCCTTACAGCAGTTTTCATCTCGGTCGACCACAGTAGGGACGTTGTATGTAAAGTCCCTATAAGGTTTTGGTTATGATCAGGACTTACGCAGTGCCGCCATATATAGTGCATTTTTGACAATAAATTCAAATATTTACACTACAAGTAGTGCCTTTACGTAAGTCCTGATGATGATATAGTTAATACATTTGAAAAGCACTGTAATATTCTTAATTAACATCAAAAATAAAAAATATATCCCTGTAAGCTTCTACTCTCGTCCACTTGGGATAGGTTAGGGGTGGGTCCCCCTCTCAAGACAATATAGAAAAGTTTTTGAGAAATAATGCGATATAAAGTCGGAGGTTTACCAAGAGGGTAAGATAGAAGGCAAAAAGTAATTGTGCTGAAGGGTTAGAAGGATTTGAAAAAACTAGCTTTCTATAACCCGATTTGGTATAAGTCCTAATCATATTATGTCCAGTTGAATCATGAACAAGCTATTTCCTACTCTCATTAAAGATTTATCTAGCAAACCCTAAATATAGTCATTTAATTTAAGAATGAAACAATTCTTCCCCTGAAATCTTTTCATAGCAAGAAACCCTTGTCTTAATCTCAAGTGAAACGACTATAACTTTTGATATCTATGCTTTTGATCCCTTGTCAGTGACTTCTCTTCGTTCTTTAAGTACCATAACAGCCAGAAAGTAAAAAAAACTATCTTTGTGAATGAATCACTAAATCTGAAACTAACTTTGCTAATTCCTCTGTTGCACCAATAGGAGTACTTAGATGAAATTGAATTGTAGGATATATTTGAGAGAGTTGATTAACTTTATGGGCGATCGCATCAGTAATTCCCCCATTAAATAGAAAGTAAGGTAAAATTCCAATTTCTCGATATCCCCGTTTAACTAATATCTCAACACTAGACTTGAGGTCAGGAGGAACAGACCAATAAGCAGTACACACCAAAACTTGGCAACTACTAGCCAGAGACTGGGATATTTTTTCTACAACTTTATTACTCCCGCTACGACGACTACCATGAGAAATAATTACCCAAGCATCAACCTTCACAGAAGTTATTTTAGTCGCTAGTAGATTTGCCATTTTTGGATGAGAACCAATATAGGGGTATAGATTGATTTTAATTGGAGTATTAATTTTTAATTTATTTTCTAGCTTGAAGTTACTTTTTTGTTGGTGCAAAACTATCTCTGGCGAAGCACTTGCTCTGACACGCTCTCGAAACATCTCAATTTCTGCGGGAATATCTTCAGTAACATGAACTCCCGGCAAAAGAAATAAAGGCATAATTTGGATTTGACTAATATGGAGCGATCGCGTGCTTTGCCAAAAATCGTCTATTTGTTCATGTAAAGGTTTCGCTCCAAGTTCTAATACACCTGTAGTAATTACAGGAGGTTTTAGTATATTGTTATGCTTCCTGAAATATTTACTTAAAGGTATTTGTCTAGATAAAAGTTCAACTAGTGTCTGTAATTCTAGCTTTGGTCGTGAGTCACGACTACCATGAGACACTAAGAAATATGTTGATAAATAGTTAGTCATAAATAAGTTCTTGACAGAATCAATTGAAAATTTTGTATTATAGAATGTTGAGTGAGAAAAACATTAGTTTATGGTAACTTTCTTCATTAATGAGAATTAAATTAAGTCAGAATTATATATAACTTACATTCCGCACGTCAAAATGTAGTATATCATATATGCTATTTAAACCCTTACCTGATAATAACTATAAGCTTTGTCAGTAAAAAAACATATTACAGAAACTATTGATAGGTATTAGCAATAATAGAGGCTGTAATCCACCTTCTTGGTTAAAAATACCCTTGTAGCATACTTGAAGTGCGGAATGTGGGATATAAAGTTCAGTTTACATAAATAATTGCTCAAAATAAATTGGCAATCAAACCCAACCTTTTAAGGGGATTTTTTTTTGAATACTTGTTCAAAATCTCCGTTATAAAAACAACTTCTAACTTCTGATTTTGTTCAAGGAATTTTCATGTTTGATAGACTAGGGTTAGAAAATAAATTCTAATACTGATTCTCTGGAAAAATACCACAAATATTTGGGTTCTGAATAATCTGAAATAATCAGATAAAATTAGTGTATAATTAGAGTCTGAACCTACTCAAATGTCACTTCTGACTTCCGCGAAACGGTCTAAGTATCATAGGGCTTATCTTTATTCAGTCACGATTTGAGGAATAAAGGCTTTTTTGCTGACTCCTGACTTGTACAAGAGTTTATTTTAGATAGATATTCTATCATATACATTCCCTTTTGTCAATTCAGCAGCGAGTTTTTGATTATAGGGAGGAGCAAATATATCTTGTCTTACTTTTAACCAAATCTGGATTAATTCTTGAGCTTGTAGTTGAGAAATTGATGTTATTAATTCTGTGGTAGATGGGGTAGGAAGCGTTGGTATTTCTAGCTGTGTCTTGGGAGATTTACTTAAGGTGTTTTTGCATAAAATACCACAGTCAATAACTGAGAGTAAACTAATCAACATTTTCATCAGTATTACTATCTGTCATTTTGCCTTGAGTTTATACTATTTTAGTGAGAGTTTCTCCTTTGATACATTCTTGTCTTATATTAAGCAAAATTGATCTGCTATATCACTAAAATAAGCATATAATTTAGGAATATTACTATGAGTCTCCCCTAATCATTCCCAAATTGTCGCCTATGGTTGAAAACTTTGTACTACCTATTGGTAAATATGAGAATTATTTGTAATTACTTTAAGTTGCTTAATTACCCAGTAGCCACGAGAAGGTATTTGGGTATCTTATACTAACATGGTTTTCCATTCCAAAAT
Source organism: Trichodesmium sp. MAG_R02 (assembly GCA_023356605.1). Taxonomy (GTDB): domain Bacteria; phylum Cyanobacteriota; class Cyanobacteriia; order Cyanobacteriales; family Microcoleaceae; genus Trichodesmium. The sequence continues at coordinate 19,794 of JAKQYE010000018.1, forward strand.
CTACTACTACTGATGGCTCGTATAACTCCATAGTGATTGTTTAAAACTCTAGGTTTCACATCAGTAACTATTACCAATTTTTTCTTATTTAAGATAATATACTTATAGGCTAATATTCATGATAAAAAAATGAAAAAATTATTAGAGTTAACTGTTTTAGCAGTGACAATCACTAGCTTCTATACAGTAAAATTTCCTTCGGTGCTAAGTAGTTCGATCTCTTTTTTTACCCTGGTTAATGTTACTCACAAAGATAGCAATATTAAGACAAAATATCTTGGCAATAATCAGGATAATGACAAAATAAAATCTAATGTTGAAAAGTTGATTAACCCCCCAGTGCCTATTTCTGAAAAATCATATAATTTGCGTCAAATTAAATTTGAAAATATGAATTTAAAATCTTTAAAATTATCTGGTAATGCTTTCCCAAAATCATCTACTTTATCAGAACAAAATATTTTTAAAGAACTACCAGTAGGTCCGTCTAAACCTCCCACAAGACCATTAATTGATATTTACTTAAATAAAGGTAGTCAAAAAAAAGCAATTAATAAACTGCTATCATTAAATACTCGAGAAGACCCCAGGTTTAAACCAGTAATGGAGTATGCCATAAAACAGAATCTTACTCAACTTCCCATGGCAGGAATTATGCAGGCGATCGCTGATTATTTTATTGGCACTCCCTACAAATCTGGATTATTAGACCAATCAAATCAAGAGTCTTTAATTATTACTTTGGATGGATTTGATTGTGTGTTATTTGTGGAAACTGTATTGGCAATGGCTAGAGGCATAGCAATGGAAGATTATTCTTATTTGACCTTTATTAATCATATTATAAACCAGCGTTACTGGAAAGGTGATATGGATGGATATTGCAGCCGTTTACATTATTTTTCTGAATGGATTGCTGATAATCAAAGACGTGGAAATGTTAGAGATATAGCTGTTCAATTAGGTGGAGAAAGGGTAAATAAACAATTATTTTTTATGAGTAAAAATAGATGGAAGTACCCAAATATTGCTAGGAATAATACGAACTATCAATGTATTGTTAGCATGGAAGATAGTATCAGTAAACTGAAAATAAACTACATTCCCTACTATAAAATTAGCAGTGTTTATTCTCAGCTTAAACCAGGGGATATTATCGCCATAGCGACAAAAATTAAGGGATTAGATGTTACTCATACTGGTTTAGTTTATGGTAATTCTGATGGCAATATTGGTTTGATTCATGCCTCTCCTGCTGGCAAAGTAACTGTTGCTTATGATTTAGAAAGATATATTTGGAATGTGGAAAGCGCTATTGGAGTTTTAGTGGCAAGACCTGTCGATCCAAGGCGGTAGAGGATACAGATGGGGTCAACCAAAATAATTATTTTAATACGAATTCCTTGGCAAAAACCTCTACATTAAACCCAGGTCGAGTTGTCCAAAACTTTCCAAGCATTAATACCCCAATAGGCATAAAGAGCAAAGCTGCCAAAAATCCTTGGAAAGTAGACTGATTGGGGAAACAAGTTAAAAAAAAGGAATAAAAACCCCGTTATTCTGTGCTCAAAAAGACATTAACTCGACTGCCAATAAAATTAGAAAGTGAGCGAAAAAACATACAAAAATTTCTGAATTTAAAGGAGTTAAGCTTACCTTTTTCCGGTTTCCATTAGTTAGGATTATTCTCTAAAGTTTATTCAAATCTTCCTAATAATTATTATTAATAATAATAGATAGGAATCGGTGGCAAAATACTAATATATTAATGATTAGTATGACTTGGAATAAAAAAGTATTTACCTAATAAATTGGCATATTTTAAGTCATAAAAAAGCCATTAATTTAACTCAAAAAAAGCAGTAATTCGTCCAGTTATAAGATTATTAAAAGACCGGAAAATCATGATAATAGCAGATAGAGAGTTTCATAAAATTATGATGACAGGAGATAGAGAGTTTCATAGTATTTTTCTATCCCACTGGTTTAAAAAATATCAGATGCCAGATATATATTTTGTTTTGAGACAAAAAAATCAACCATGATTAAACAAGGTAAAAAATATTGTAAACTCTCATAATCAAAAGTAAATGTCGGTGAAACTAAACTGTTATTGAACAAAAAAATAACCAAAATCTTGAATGTAAAAACACATAATTTACTCAATTATAAAAAACAGAAATATCGTCAAAAATCTGTTTTCGAGAAATGGTATATTCTCACCAATTTATCATCTGCTGAAAAGATCAAAAAAATATATAGTCAGAGAATGGGAATTGAAGCAATGTTTAAAGACTATAAAACTGGTGGTTATAATTCTTGTATCAGCGAAAGCCAATGAAACGAGATTGAATAATTTAATTTTATTAATAGCTATTTCATACACACTTAATTCATTAGTGAAGTTCCTCGAAATTGTCATGCGCTATATATAGTGTCTTTGCGTAAGTCCTGATTGTTTTGAATGGAGTATTAATTTCTATATCTGGTTCTATTGGAGCAGCGATCGCTACTAGCTTGACGATGGCTATGTGGAATGTCTGTCTTAGTTTCTTAGCTTAGTCATTTGGGCATTTACCCCCTCACTGTAGACAGAGGTTATTGTCATTAAGCAGAAGCAACATGACGCAGAATAGTTAAAGGTTTATGTTCCTTAATAATATTCATTTGTTCCTGATTTTTCACCAACAAAGTACCTGCAAAACCCAAACTATTCACAGAAATAGACTGAAAATCCTCATATGATCGCGGCACAACTAACATCCATTCTCTCGTTACCAAAAGATTATAATTACCAGACTGTTTCCCACTTTTCCCATCACTACCTTCTATCCCTAATGCTTTGAGCAAAATCAAATAAAATTCCAGTATTGTAGTAGCAGACTCAATAGGAGAATGCACCCAAACATTATCTAATTTAGCTATAGCGTGTCGAAAAGGAAATTTTGACGTAACACCTATCCCATTATTAAACTTAGCAGTAGCGATCGCTCTATCGATGGGTATTTTCTCTCCACCAGGCACCATAGGAAGAGGAACTATTTGCAAATGTTTATGACGTTGACTCGCACCTGCAGTTTTCCCACTGTTGTAAAAAGCTAAACTTTCAAACTCCCCCATGCAGCTACCCAAAGCTTGAAAATCTTGCAAATTAAGTAAATTTTCTTGTTCCTCGAATTCTCTAGTGACAATTAGTAAATGATAATCAACGACATTATATTTATTCAACAGACACAGATGAGTTCTAGAAATATCCGCAACGAATAAATCATTCTCATAAGGTAGAAAAGGATTAAAATCTTTAGCAGTAACAACCTTATTTTTTTCCTGCTCTTTTCTAGCTTCATCTTTGCGGGATAAATTAGACAAAATGCGTACCAGAAAGGGAATATTATCCTGTTCCACAAACTCATATTCTGTGGGTATGGGTTCGAGTGCGCCAGATACTAGAGCATATTCAGTTTGTTGTTTGAGTTTTTCCCAGAGAGTATTCGATGCTAATAAAAGTTTATTTTCGGACATAATAAAGCCTTTTATTGCTCATTATAGCACTAAGTGTTGGAAAGAAGTTAACCCCCCCTCTAACCATTTCTTAAAAACTTTTCTACAAATTTTGAGACCAAAAAAAAAGTTCCCATTGAAAAAGGGGAACTCCTATTAACGATACTTTGTTGACATCCTCCCCGGCCTAAAGGAACGGGGATTCCTACCGAGCCGTAGCTCCTCGGCGGGTTGACGTTTCACGGGCTGCCGCTACTTTGGCAGTAGTCTTACACTTGCCGACCCGTCCATTTTTCCTCTCGGATTGCCTACCCGCGACTAATATATTTCCTGTGAAACGGAAGGTATTATAACATGACCTGTGAAAAAAATCAACTAAAAAGTCGCCTTAGAAGGGCGAGGCTTTAAACCCAATTTTTCGGTAAAAATTGTGTTACGAACAGCATCAAACTTTTAGATAGTAATTGTCTTACATTTAATCAAGTTTTTCCTGATATATCTGAGTTTAAGCCATTTTTAGTAGTAGCTACCTATTTTCTTTACCCCTACTAGTGGTGATAAGCATTTTCCCCATGAAAAATGTTGAAGTAACCTTAATAGAAACTACTTTTGAAATCTTAATTTCAACATTTCAGAGAAACTTCAATTTTCATTATGAAACGAATTCACTTCTTTCCATAATTTAACTATTTTAAGCTTGAAAAACTATCTAATAGCTAAAATTGTAGTTTCCCAATCACAATGTTTAGATTAATCCCCTAGTATCTCCTCACAAAATAGTTGAGCTGACTCAAAATCTTTGCCAGAGCTATTAGCTTGAGCTTTTTTATTTGCTAGTAAACTTGCAACTGAACTTTTAGCTAAAGGACGAGTTGTTGCACTGGTACTATCTCGAACCCAATCATTATTACCAACTTTGTACTTAAAATCACACCTATACTGATCGTTAGCAGATCCTGCTTGTAAGAAAATACCGAGAAAAGCTAGTGAAGATAGAATAAAGTAATTTTTCATTGTAGTCCCCTGTCATTAGTTTGCTGCTTAGATCGTAATCGCTGTCTATATTCTTTTTATATCTCTAAGTTAATCTTTTTTGTTGTTAACTACTATACTGTTTATCAATTTTATTGATAAAAATTTGTCTTTTTAACCATACATCATTGGTGAAATATTGACATCATTAATATTAGTTAGGACAACCTCAGGCTCAGTAAAAATTAATTCTAAAAAAAATCAATATTTATGATATGATTGTTTTCTGGAGTTCATCATCATGGAATTAGTACCCTACAGCTATTCACTAAAATTGTCAAGTCTTTAATATGACTATTTATATCAAGAATTATCTCTTCTCTGATAAAGATTTTGGATGAATAAACATTTAAGTTGCAATATAGTAAGCATTTAGCAGTCAGCTATCAGTTCATTACATTTAATGTAGTACAAGTTAAACTAATACTTGTTTTATTCATTAAAAAGCTGAAATCTAAACGTTAATAGCTCAATGCTTACCAAATATGAATATTAAATTTCATCAAAATTCAAAAAGGGGTAAGGACTTACTACTCAGCAATCAGCAGAAGTACTTTGTTTTACCTTATAAAAAAAAATGATAAGCTGTTCCGGGATATTGTATGCAACATCCCGTTCTTTGTCGTCTATTAATTATGAAAATCCCTGCAATATACTAACCTGTTAACCTATCGGCCAAACTCTACCTTAATTAGGTAGCTAGAAAAACACTTAATATACTATTACTATTACCCTTAGTGTAGTGTATTCGTTCAAAGTAAATGGAACTTTATACAGGCCATGGGTAATTAACATAAGTCCAAATTGAACAGTCAAATGGCGATATAAAAAACTTGAAGTTGACAATAATTGTAGAGGTGTAAAATTATTGAACTGAATTGGTAAGTAAGAGCAATAAAATATCTATGTTTAATGGATTATAGATAAAATGTTTAACTATAGAACTCTATTGTTGAGTTTCCAGCTCACAGGAGAGCCTTAACCTAGTTTACTATTTACCTCATAGTATCTGGAATGTTAGCTAACTCACAACCCACCCCTATCCTCTCCCGGGAATAGAGCCTGTTTTTTTTAATAATGGCGACAGCTATTTATAAAACTCAGTGGTATACTCAGTACTAATAGTAAATAGATTTTTTCCATCATTAAAAACTTACTCTAAGTATGGTCATATCTAGGGTATATCCTTAAGTATTATAACTTATGACTGCCCTGAGTATGGTATATCTATAAAACCCCGATTTGAGAGCAAGTTAAAGAATGAAAAATCTGGTCAGTAAGTAACTGCTAATGGCCTCAGTTGAAGCAGGAAATAAACATTAAAATGTCACTTATTCTGACATTTTATGTCAGTTTTATGGATTAGCCAATAATATCGACAAAAACTATATTAAATTAGGAGACACCAATGGGCCGTAAACGCTCTAAATCATGGATTCATAGTAATTCACGTTTTATTATTGCTGGTATTACAGCAGTAGGTGCTGCAATCACAGCTTATCTTGCTATAGAAAAATTAATAGGGGGAACAGTTATTTGCCCCGTAGCTGGTTGTGACAAGGTACTTGAAAGCCCCTATGCTAGTGTTTTCGGCTTACCCCTAGCTCTGTTTGGTTTTTTAGCTTATGCTGGCATGGGAACAATGGCGATCGCACCTTGGTTGATTAACTCATATTCACAAAAGGAATTACGCTCAAAACTAGAAAATTGGAGTTGGTTATTAATGTTTGTGGGTAGCGTATCTATGACCATTTTCAGTAGCTACCTGATATACATAATGGCATTTGAAATTAAATCTCTCTGTATTTATTGTATTGGTTCAGCTATTTGTTCCCTATGTCTATTTATCTTGGCATTAATTGGTCGTAATTGGGAAGATATTGGGCAGTTAATCTTTACTGCTATCATTGTTGGGATGATTACTATGGTAGGAACATTTGCGGTTTATGCTCCAATTCATAGCGCCATTACTGACAAACCAGATGCTTATGGAGTTACAACTACTTCTACTGCGACAAAAGTGGCATTAGCAGAACATTTAACCAACATAGGTGCAAAAATGTATGGTGCTTATTGGTGCAGTCATTGTCGGGATCAAAAGCAGTTATTTGGTAAAAAAGCTGTTAGTAAACTAAACTATATTGAATGCGATTCTAAAGGCGAAAACTCTCAAACTAACTTATGTGTTGCAAACAGTATTAAGGCATATCCAACTTGGGAAATTAATGGTCAATTCCAGGAGGGGGTAATTTCTTTAGAGAATTTAGCAAAGTTATCTGGTTATAAGGGATCAACTAACTTTAATAATCCTTAATTAGAATTTTCTTAAAAAAGAATGTTACGAATAGTAAGGCAAATAAAAATATTTTACAGGAGATTTACCTTGGACAAAAAAGATGATTTACGACCTAAAAAATGGTATTGAAGGAATTAATTTTGACTTGGTCTTCCTGACTCCTGACTTAATTGTTTGTGACCTGATGGGAAATTCCCTCGATAAACCTGGTTTATAGCTAAGTCCTATAATCTTTGGAGATATCTAAACAGGGTTTGCTGAAAAAGTATTTTTAGAGAGCAGGAAGAAAGCAGTTTGTAAATGTCTTAAGCCTTGCTGGAGTGCTACACTACTTACTTCACTGCTGAAAATCTAAATCTTTCTGTTTTTTCCAGTTCCTCAGCATAGCTGAGGTTTGTTTGTAGCCCCCTCGTTCTTGGTATTCATACCAAGCTTGAGTCCCTGCCCTCACGGGGTGACAAGCTAGTTGAAAGCTATATATAGAAGGGTATTTGCATTCGGGGGCTGAAGAATATTTCAACAAAAAGAAAATGCTCAATACGAAATGTTGCGGTGTAGTGCGAGGGCAAAGCGCTCGCACTACACACCCTAACTGTGTTGAATAATTATTCAAGCTATATGAGAGAACAATATTATGAAAAAACTCACCCTTATTAATTGATTGTTAATCAAAAATTACAGTCTAATTAACCACGGTATTCATCCCTTTGAGTCCCCTTCGATAATATAGTAATTTATGAGGATTAAGGAGCATTAAATTTTCTACTAATTCCCATATAAAATAATCATTTATTGCCCAATAAATCCTAGATAATCCTACAAAAAAACTACTGTGTATTCTTTATTTTATTCTTTTTTCATTAGTTCTTGATATAGCAGTCCGCGCATAGGTTGCGACAAAAAACTAAATAAAAACCAGAATAGAGGTAAGCTTAACTCCTTTAAATTCAAAAATTTTTGTATGTGTTTTCGCTTACTTTCTAATTTTATTGGCAGGGGAACATAACTACTTAATTTTGATATTTATACAGTTTTATGTACTGATACTCACGTATAATAAGATTTGTAATTTTACTACTTGAGATGAACTAAGATTTTACTTAATATGGTCTTTATAAAAGCTTAATCTATTCACTTTCATTGATTTTTTTTTGTAATTACTAATCCTTTTTATCATATTTTAAACTATTTCCAAAAGTTTTAAATGAATAAATAATCAACTCAGATGGTGGATAAGAGTGAATTTGCGATCGCTACCTCCCAGCCTCAATAAGCTTTCTTTTTAAGTTGAATTATTATTCAATTTATTGTCTCAAGTGACTACTATATCTACTATTAAGCTGACTTGTCACCCCGTGAGAATGTTATTACTTGAGATGGACTCAATATGATGCTTAATATGGTCTTTATAAAAGCTTAATATATTCACTTTTATTTATTTTTATTTGTAATTACTAACCCTTTTTTACCATATTTTAAACTATTTCCAAAACTTTTTCAATGAATAAATAATCAACTCAGATGATGGATAAGAGTGAATTTGCGATCGCTACCTCCCAACCTCAATAAGCTTTCTTTTTAAATTGAATAAGTATTCAATTTATTGTCTCAAATTATTACTATATCTACCATTCAGCTTACTTGTTACCCCTTGAGACTAAAATTACAAATACTATTATACGTGAGTATCAGTACATAAAACTGTACAGATATCAAAATCAAGTAATTATTTTCCCCTAGCAATAAAATTAGAAAGTAAGCGAAAACATATACAATTTTTTTTTACTTTAAAAGAGTTTAGCCCAGCTTTATTTTAGTTTCCTTTAGTAAAAAAATAATAGAAAATTTATTTAGTTATCCCTCAGAATTAGTATTAATTTTAGATAGAACTCAGTGGGAAAATACTAATATATTAATGATTACTTTAGCTTGGAAAAAGAGGGCAATACGATTATATTATAAAATTTTAAATCATAAAGAAGCTAATAATTTAACAGAAAAAAACAGTAATTCGTCCAGTTATAAGATTATTAAAAGGCAAAAAAATCATGATGAAAGCAGACAGATAGTTCCATAGTATTTTTCTATCTCACTGGTTGAAAAAAATATCAGAAACAAGATGTATATTTTGTTTTTAAACAAAAAAAATCGACGATGATTAAACGAGGTAAAAAATATTGTAAACTATCAGAATTAAAAGTAAATGTCGGTGAGACTAAACTATATCTAATAATCAAACATTTTTAGGAAATAAATTTAATATTTTATAACCTTATTTTAATAGATATTAAAAGTAATATCTATCCGAAAAGAACTAATTTAAGTAATTGACAATTCCCTAGTTGACAGTACCCTATATATAGGGTACCTGCGTAAGTCCTGAGATTATTTGTAAAACCCCAACCAAAATTAACTCCCATTCATCCCGACACTCCCCTAAGGGAGAGCGCGGGTCTTCTGCCAACATTTAGATAAATGGGAATTGCTATATTATTCTTGTACTAAGTTTCTATTAACTAACTTCTCACCAATTCTAATAATTTGTCCTGCCAAAATAGCTGCCCCAAAACCATTATCAATATTGACAACACCTATTCCCGGTGCGCAAGAATTTAACATTGTCAATAGGGCAGCTAAACCATTAAAGTTAGCACCATAACCTATACTTGTAGGTACCGCAATAACAGGAGAATCTGCTAAACCTGCTACTACACTAGGTAAAGCACCTTCCATTCCTGCTACTACAATTAATACATCAGCTTCCGCAATTAAATGCTGATTACTCAATAACCGATGAATTCCTGCTACCCCAACATCCCAAAGACGCTTTACCTGAAAACCGCAAAGAGTTGCGGTAACCGCTGCTTCTTCTGCTACTGGTAAATCAGCAGTACCAGCACTTAAAATTGTAATTATACCTTCATATTGTTGTCTAGGAAAATCTGATATAACTACACATATTTTTGCATCCTGATAATAATAAAGATTAGAAATTTTATCTTGCAATTGTTCATATATTTCTGGTTCAATTCTAGTTGCCATAACTACGGGATTATGTTGTCTCATTACCTCCATAATTTTAACTATTTGTTCTGGTTTTTTTCCCGGCCCCCAAATAACTTCTGGAAAACCTGTTCTAATATTTCTATGATGATCGATTTTGGCAAACTCTTCGACCTTTTCAAAGTCAAAATGCTTGATTTTTTCAAAAGCTGCCTCTGGAGTCACATCACCTACAGCAATTGCTTCTAATAGTTTTTTTAATGCTTCAGATTCCATTGAAAAATTTGATAATAAGTTGATAATTATAATTATAGGTATTTGAGAAAAAAAATAATAGCTATAGTCGTTTTAATTAAGATTGAAACAAAAATTGAGTATAATAAAATTAAGTCAACTAGAAACTATTTTGAACTATGCCTTACAGTTTATACTTGAGACAAAAAGTAATAAATTTTGTAGAAAATGGCGGTACGCTTACCAAAGTAGCTCATATATTTGGGATAGGAATAGCTTTGATATATAGATAATTATCTCGCTAAAAATTGTCAGCAACTAAGGTAAAAAAAACGTCCAATAAAATTAGATTGGAAAGAATTATAAAAAGATGTAAAACAAAATCCAGAGTCGATAATTGTCAGACAGATCTAAAAAAAATGGAGTTAATATTACAGCTATATTTTATGCTTTAAAAAGAATGAATTTTACTTTAAAAAAACAACTTCGTTATAGAGAAATAAATAGAGAATAAACGATAAAATATTATCAGAAACTACGAAATTTTATCAATTTTTTTTGAGGTAAAAGCCTTGTATTTATAGATGAATCAGGATTTGAAGATAATCAAGACTGTATTTATCCATGGTCAAAAAAAGAGAAAAAAATTTATGGTGAGCAAGAGGGAAAATGAGGTAAAAGAGAAAATTTAGTAGCCTGGAGAAGAAAAAAGGAAAAAGATTTAATAGCACCAATTATATTTAAAATAAGCCTAAACGCTGTGGGATTTGAACAATGGTATGATCAACATTTATTACCATCATTAAAAAATCCTAGTGTACTGCTGCACAGATAATTGACCAATTAAACACGAAAAAACGTTATTAGAGAATTAGTAGAAGCGTAGAAGCAGGGGGTAAACAATTACTATTTTTGCCAAAATACTCTCCTGATTTAAATGACATATAACATAATTTCAGTGCATTAAAAAGAGCTAGAATGTATTCACCTATCAATACATCTCGATTTGGAAATTATTCGTAATTATTGTGCCAAATAGTCCCTCATTTTTATTTAAAATAACTATAAATTCTTATATCTAAATCTTAGAGTTAATTAGAAATTTGCAATTCATATAAATTCCAGAATCCCCCGCCTAATTGACCATACTTAATACCTTTAACTCTATTTCTTATAGCCTCAAATTCTAAAGGAATTACCATATAGATAAAAGGTAACTGTTCTGTAACAATTTGCTCTGCTTTAGTATAAAGTTGTTTCCGTTTTTTTTCATCTAGGACTTGAGATGCTCTGACATATAGATCATCTATTTCTTTTTCCCATTCTGCTACCTTTCTACCTTCTATTGCTTTTTCTCCTGGTTGGCTACCTTGATTAAAAGTGTGCAGTCTCCCATTAACAGACCAGATCGTATAATCAACATGAGGTTCTACACCTCCTCCTACAAAACCACCTAGATAAGCTTCCCAGTTTCTAGATAAATTTAGTCGTTTCAATTTAGTATTAAAACTCAGAAACTGTAGATTTATTTTAATTCCTATTGCAGCTAAATCTTGACTGATTTGTGTCGCCATTTGTTCTATGAATTTTCTACCAGCAGTTAATAGCAATGTAAATTCTACTCTATTATCTTGACTATCTAATAACTCACCATTTTGATTATATTTAAAACCAGCACTAAGTAATAGTGATTTTGCTTTTTCGAGATCATAGTTATAGACTTTCAGACCTGCTTCCGGGGATAGATAAAAAGGACTTGTAACAGGAATTAGTGAATGTTGGGGGGCGCCTAATCCACGATATATGTTGTTTACCATTGCTTTCCTATTAATAGCATAAGCTATTGCTTGTCTAAAAACTTTTTTATTAAACCATTTAGACTTAATGGGATCTACAAGTGGCTTGCCTTGAGCATTACGCCCCTGATTAAGATTAAAAGATAGAAAGCGAGCACCTGATGAAAGTCCACCATTATAAATAGTATACTTACCTCGTTTTTCTTCTCTTTTTAATAAAGGAAAAAGTTCTGGCTCTACTTTAATTGTATCTAGCTGCCCAGAGCGAAAATTTAAGAGTTGATTATCTCTATTTGAGATAACTTTCCAGATAATATTCTCAATGTAAGGTTGAGTATTTCCTTGCTCATCCCTACGCCAGTAAAAAGGGTTCTTTTCTAAAATAATTTGTTGATTTGGACTATAACTTTTGAGCCGATACATACCATTACTAATAATTTCTGTTACCGGGGTATCAGTTCCCCATTTTGTTAGATAATTTAATTCTCCTTTAGAGTTGATAGTACGAACTGATTCTTGTAAGGCATGTGCAGGTAAAATTGGTAGTTTTCCAGCATATTTAATAAAAGGAGCAAAAGGTTCCACTGTAGAAAATTCTATACGGCGATTATCGATTTTTTTTACTTGTGGTAAAGCACCACTTTTACCAATTCTGAGAGTATCTTTAAAGCTGGTAGGAATTTGATCATTTAGATATATTTCATTATAGGAAAATACAACATCATCGGAAGTTAGAGGTTCCCCATTTGACCATTTTAATCCTGCTTTTAATTTAATAATTATTTGTTGTCCGTCTTGAGAAATTTCCCAGGATTCAGCTAAACCTGGTTCTAATTCTCCTGTGAGACCATTTTCAATGATTAAGGGTTCATAAATATAACCAAAAATGTTGTATGCTGAACGATTTAATGGATAGTTGAAAGTAGAGGTATCACTAGGGGTAGATAGAAATAGAAAAGATTGATAATTTGATGGTATTACTTGACATCCGTTGAGGATAACTGCCAAAATAATTGTAACTAAAATTATTGTTCTACGGTAGTCAATATTCAGTGAGTAGTTGATCATCTTAACTTTCTTTCTTGACCATAAAATATTATTATATAGAAGTTGTCTAATCTATAGCAATCCTATGAGTGATCGGGCGCAAAAATCATACTGCTTTTTAAGAAATAGGGAAAAGGGAACAGAGAGTAGGTAAGAGAATTAAGCAGTTTTATTTACTTTTTGGTTTGTCGCAACCGATTTAGGACTGCTATATAGTATACAGTTTTATAAGTTTTTGTGCATTTAAAAGACAAATTGATTGTATGGCAATATGCAGAAAAAACCCTTCTAAATTCTAACTTACTAATACGTATTTGAAATTAGTATTAGCTTATATCCCCGCCTCCCTTTTTAAGGAGATAGCTTTCAAAGTCTCCTTTAAAAAGGGGGATTTAGGGGGATAATAAATGTAGCTTATTAAGCAAAGAAATACTATATTGAGTTTTAAGTAGCCAGAGGAAAAAAATAAATAATTTATTAATTCCCACCTCTTTTTCATTTTTTATGGTTACTTAATCAGAAATTTGCAATTCATATAAATTCCAAAATCCTCCACCTAGTTCAGTATAATTAATACCTTGAATTCTATTTCGTATAGCATCAAATTCTAGAGGGTTTACCATATATATAAAAGGTAATTCATCAGCAATAATCTGTTGTGCTTGACCATAAAATTCCTTTCGTTTATCTTCATCGAAAACTTGAGATGCTTGAATATAAAGATCATCTATTTGTTGTTCCCAGTCATTTACTTTCCAGCCTTCTATTTTTTCGTCTCCCGGTTGAGGTCCTTGATTGAAAGTATGTAATCTACCATTTACAGACCAAATATTATAGCCACCATGAGGTTCGATACTTCCTCCTGTAAAGCCTCCGAGATAAACTTCCCAATCTTTGGATAAGGAGAGTTTTCTTACATAAGTATTAAAACTTAAAAATTGCATATTTATTTTAATACCTAATTTTGCCAAATCTTGATTGATTTGTGTTGCCATTTGTTCCCTGACTTTTCTACCTGAACTTGATAGTAAAGTAAATTCTACTTGGTTACCCTCACTATCTAATAACTCACCATTTTGATTATATTTAAAACCGGCACCAAGCAAGAGTTTTCTTGCTTTTTCTGGGTCGTAATTATAAATTTTTAAACCCTCTTCTGGGGATAAATAAAAAGGACTTGTGACAGGAATTGGAGAATACTGGGGCGCACCTAATCCACGGTATATATTATTTGTCATAGCTTCTCTGTTAATACCATAAGCGATCGCTTGCCGAAAGGCTTTATTATTAAACCATCGAGATTTAATCGGGTCTACCAATGGTTTTCCTTGAGCATTTTTCCCTTGATTTATATTAAAACAAATAAAACTAGAAGCAGGTGTCGGACCACCATTATATATAGTATATTTGCCTCGATTTTCTTCTCGTTTTAACAGAGGAAACATTTCTGCTGCTACTTTAATTGTGTCTAATTCTCCCGAGCGAAAATTTAATAGTTGATTATCTGTATTTTCTATTACTTGCCAAACAATATTTTCAATATAAGGTAGATTATTTCCTTGGTTATCTTGGCGCCAGTAAAAAGGATTTTTTTCTAAAATAATTCGTTGATTTGGAGCATAACTTTTGATGCGATACATACCATTACCAACAATTTCTGTGACTGGGGTATCAGTTCCCCATTTTGTTAGATAGTTTAATTCTCCTTCCGAGTTAGTAGTGCGAACTGATTCTTTTAAAGCATGAGCAGGTAAAATAGTTAATCCTCCTGCATATCTGATGAAAGGAGCAAAAGGTTCGGGTGTGGAAAATTCTACACGGAGATTATCAATTTTTTTGACTGTTGGTAAAGCACCACTTTTACCAATTCTGAGAATGTCTTTAAGGCTGCTAGGAATTTTATCATTGAGATATATTTCGTTATAGGAAAATACCACGTCATCAACAGTTAAAGGTTCTCCATCTGACCACTTTAAACCTTCTTTTAAAGTAATAACTATTGTTTGTTCATCTTCGGATACTTCCCAAGATTCAGCTAATGCTGGTTCTAATTCTCCTGTGACACCATTTTCAATAATTAAGCCCTCATAAATATAACCAAAAACACTATATGCAGACTGATTTAATGGAGAGTTAAAAGTAGAGGCATCGCTTGGAGTGGAAACTACTAAACGAGATTGATAATTGGATGCTTCTGGGCTACAAGCGCTCAGTAAAAATATTAAAAGAGCTGTGAATAAAATTGCTGATTTACGAGAATGGTTTTGTTTAATATTAAGTTTAATCATCTTTAAGTAGTTGTTAGTTTATTTATGAATTTACTTACAGCTAAAGTCTGTTTTACTTGGGTATTTTATTTTTTTATTTGTTATAATATCATTTGGAAACAAGTTTACAATATTAAATGGCCTGAGGTTTACTTCCCAAACTTTTATCTTAGCACTATTTTGTCACCCTTGATAATAAGTAATACTAAATATGGTGACCAAAAGGTATTTTTTTTATTTTCTCTAAGCCTATCTCGTATTTGTAATATAGCTAATCTTTTCATCGATATAAAAAGACACTCTACAAATCGGATTTAGTATATAGCAATCCTGAACAGGTTGCGGCAAATCAAAAAGTAGATGAAAAAGTTGAAACTCTTACCTGTTAACTGTTGCCTATGGCAAGGAATTTCAATCCAATTTTTGAGTTAAATTCAGACATATAGTTATTTCAAAAAGAGATGGAAAAATTTTTATGCTGAAACCTAGTTATAGCAAGAAATACTTATCTGAATCTAAATTAAAATGACTATATACCCTGATAATTGTAGTAAATAAATTTTAGTTAGTAGGGTTAGTAAAACTGATCTGACAACCAATTAAATTAAGACCTTGTATTACAGAAATATTTATGTTTGAACATCTGTTTATTAAGTCTAACCAACCCAGTTCTGCCCAATCTTTACGTCCTCATAAAGGAGTGACTATTGGGGCCAGGTAAGTCGAATTAGCTTGTGCTTACTCCATGTTAATTCAAGAGTGCTTTGATGAGTTGGTCTTGCAAGATATAGTTGTTTTAATTAAAATTGCAACAAAAATTGAGTAGAATAAAATCAAGTCAACTAGAAACTATTTTGAACTATACCTTACAGTTTAGACTTAAGAAAAAAGTAATAAATTTTGTAGAAAAGGGCGGTACGATTACCGAAGCAGCTCATAAATTTGGGATAGGAATAGCTTCGATATATAGATGGTTATATCGCCCAAAATTGGAAGCAACTAAGGTAAAAAAGTCGTCAAATAAAATTAGATTGGAAAGAATTATAAAAAGATGTAAAAAAATCGAGAGTCGATCATTGGCCGACAGAGCTAAAAAATTTGGAGTTAATCCTACAGCTATATTTTATGCTTTGAAAAGAATGAAAATTACTAGAAAAAACAACTTCGTTATAGAGAAAGAAATAGAAAGGAAAAAAATTAATGGCACCAATTATATTTAAAGTCAGCCTAAATACCGTGGGATTTGAACAATGGTTAAATCAATATTTATTACCATCATTAAAAATTCCCAGTGCACTAATTATGGATAATTCACCAATTCATAGAAAAAACGTTATTAAATAATTAGTATAAGCAGGGGGATAATCAATTACTATTTTTGGTGAAATACTCTCCTGATTTAAATAACATAGAACATAATTTTAGTGCATTAAAAAGCTCTATAATAGATTTGCATATTAGCATATATATTGATAAAATTATTCGTAGAAATAGTTGCAGGGTTAATTGATGAGATAGGAATAGTGGAAGTAATTAACCAAAAATTAGGAGTAGATAATCGAGAAAAAAT
This sequence comes from Trichodesmium sp. MAG_R02, assembly GCA_023356605.1. Lineage (GTDB taxonomy): Bacteria > Cyanobacteriota > Cyanobacteriia > Cyanobacteriales > Microcoleaceae > Trichodesmium. Next base: position 36,540 of record JAKQYE010000018.1, read on the forward strand.
TACTGCTGGACAAGCAATAAAACCGACATTCCGCAGATATTTATATATCTTTATGTATGTTTACATTTTCAAAGAGACTGATACCAAAAATCTTCTTTCTAGAACTCAAGGTCAATAAAGTTTATTAATAACTAAGAATAAGAGAAAATTTAGCAGCTGGGAGAGGAAAAAAGGAAAAAAATTTAATGAAACCAATTATATTTAAAGTCAGCCTAAATGCCGTGGGATTTAAGGAATGGTTAGATCAGGATTTATTACCATCATTAAAAATTCCCAGTGCACTAATTATGAATAATTCACCAATTCTCACGAAAAAACGTTATTAAATAATTAGTAAAAGCAGGGGATCATCAATTACTATTTTTGGTGAAATACTCTCCTGATTTAAATGACATATAACATAATTTTAGTGCATTAAAAAGACCTATAATCTATTCACCTATCAACACATATATTGATGAAATTATTCGTAATTATTGTGCCAAAATTTATCTCATTCTTATTTAAAAAAAACTATATTGCCGAGGAAAAAACGGAAGGAGAAGTCATGGATATGATGCATGGCATTCCGTTTATCGCTGCGGACTCTATCTGTTCCGGAACAGTTACTGATGCGGGAGCAGATACTGATATCGTGATTATTACTGCAGGGGTTGCTCAAAAACCAGGGGATAGTTGTAGGGCAGATTAATCTTTCTCTCAGTGAATTAGAGATAGAGCAGTTGCATCATTCAGGGCAAGTTTTCTGGGAGATTATCAGTCAATTAAAATTGTGAACTTACTCCTTTATCTATTAAACTAAAATCTAAATTAGAGCAAGCTGGGTTTTGAGATTCCACAACTTCAACAAGAATTGCTTGACCAACAATTTCTCCTTCTGGATTAAATTTAAGATGTTGTCCAGAGGTTTCATTAGATGGAAGATTTACTTCTTTAAGTTTTTCCAAAACTTTAGACCTGGTGGGATTATCGCCAGAATTAGATAAAGCAGAAATAAAAGCCTTAGTTGCATCATAACTGGTAGCAGTGCGCCAGCCAACCTCTCCTCCCCACTGAGCTTTGGCTCGAGCTACAAACTTTTTTGCTGTCTCTAATTCTTTAGACCACGGTATTGATAAAATCAAACCTTTAAGTGCTTCCCCACCTTGGTTTAAGATATCGCAATTATAAAGACTACTGCCACCAAGTAAGTTTAATCTTTGGTTTTCTGGCAATTTATAATTAGCTTCAGCAATCTCTATTGCTAAGTCAATTTTTCCTACGTTTGGAAATAGCACTCCAGCTTCGACTTGGTTATTTGCTGCTTCCTCAACTTCTTTGCTGGGTTCAAAAGACGGTTGTTTCAAATCTATACTTTTAACCTTTACGTCAGGCTTCAAACTTGTTAAGTAAAAATCAAAAAATTCATTTATACTTTTACTAAATGAACTTTCTTTGTTATAAAAAATCACAATCTTTTCTATAGATCTAAATTTGACATATTCAGCTAGCTTTTTACTTGCTACAGAGTCATCAATCACAGTTCTAAAAAAAGCATCACTTTTCAAGTCTATACTTGTACTAGTAGAAGAGATAACTGCCAATTTTTCTTTTTCATATACTTCTAATGCTGCCTTAGTAGCATCACTAGAATTATGTCCTATTACTCCTAAAATATTTTTATCTCTGACTATTCCTTGAGCTACTTTTGGAGATATTTCATCATCATTACTATCATTGGCAATAATAATTTCCAGTAAGCTACTATTTTGTGAAAAATAGTAATCTCGGTTATATTCATTTTGTGCCTGAGCAACACCTCGCAAAATTGCTTTAGCTCTTTTACTGTTCTTATCTGCTGGTACAACTACAGCTATTTTTAGAGGATTATTATTATTCTCGCGAGCTAGGGAATTGTTATAGTATATCAATGGCTCTGGGTCATTGCGATTATCATTTACAAGTTCTTGAAAACAAGTAACTGCTTTTTTGTATTTAGAATTTTTAAATTCTTTATTACAAATTAAAAATTGATCATCATCATCTTTGTTATTATCCTTATAATTCGTGTTATTATACCGACCAAATATTCTTTGTTCGCCACTGCTAAATCTTTCTCTTTCTAGCTGATCCAGCTCTGATTTTCCGAGTATAAAATCTGGAGCTTGTTGAGTTCTTAATCCCCAAAAAAATCCTATTCCAATCACTAAAGGAACTGCTAAAGCTGCTGTCAAAAATATATGACGAATTGGAATTGCTTTAAACTTATTACTATCATAAACTTGGGCATTTTCTTTGTCTTTAAGCTCTCTAAGTTTCTTTTGAGCTTCCATATTGTATGGTTCAATTTCTAGGACTGTTTCGTATAGCTTTTTAACTACGCTTAAATTTGTCTCTATAAAACCATTTTTTTGAATTAAATTATCGCCAGAGCCCATCAATGATTCTATGTATTCCTCTTTCACACGTTGTGGATGAATTCTGTAAGCTCGCTCATATAGTTGTAATGCTTCGTCAAATCTTTGCTTTTTTTTATGTCCTGGAGCCAAGCGGAATAAAGCATTAAAGTGGTTAGGATTAAGTTCTAGAGCCATATTATAATGCTCTAACTCACGATCTATATCCCCTCGTATCCGCCATTTATCAGCTCCTTCGTAATAATTATTAGCTTCATCATCAAGCTTCTCCAATTCCCATATTTCTGAGCGTAGTGGGTAATATTTGATTAACCAACGACGAACAAACTCAACTGTAACTCTGTACCCAGATGGATCTAAAAAATCATTTTCACTCAAAGTTTGTTGTGCCTGAAGTAGTTGCTCACGAAGTATTTGTTCTATTTTAACTCCATGGTTTTCGAGTAAATTTAATGAATTTTCCGGGGGTGAGTGACTTTGCTTTGCATTCTCTTGAGCTGCTGCTACTGCTGAGAAAACAACTCTTTCTGGAATCAATAATCCCTCCCGAAACCAATCTAACCCTGCTTCGCTCAACTCAATAGCCTTGTCGATCGCTCTGCCTACATCTATCTCCAAAATATCACTTTTTTCCTCTGCCCGTGCTTGTACAAACAGAGCGTAGCATATAGCTTGTGTAAAATAAGGATGGCCCGCTGAAAGTCGAAAAATTTCGTTTATTGCCCCCTCATTGTATTCCAGAAATTTTCTAGCAGGTCTTGTAACCAACCTTTCCGTACTTACTCTTTCTAGCAATCCTATTTTCTGGTTAGGCGCACCTTTAAACAACTTTAGAAGTTTCGGCATATCAGTTAGTCGCCTTCCCACAACAGGAATAATAAAAAGTTGCTTTTCCTCAGACACAATTGTCTTTAAGTATCCAAAGAAATCTTCAAATATTGAGTCATTATTGTTGCTTGCAAATACATCAAACTCATCCAGTAATAATACTAAATTTTTACTACCCAATTTTTGGACTATCGAATGCAATAATTTTCTGAATTCATTGGGATATTCTTCTAAACCTTCAATTGAAGCTGAATCAATCCTATGTGTGGCATCTTCCGAATCCTCAAAAATTTCTTGAACAAGTTTCTGGATCAAAGAATGGATAATTTGATCGAGAGACCATTGGGATTTATCCTGAAAATCTAACAGAATAAAAACAAATTGATGCTCCAAACGTACCTGTTTAGGAATTTGCTTTAATACAGAAGATTTACCTATACGTCTTTGACCATGTAGCAGAATAACTCGTTGATTATTACTCAAATTATCTTCAATAAAGCGAAACAGACTTTCTCGACCAAAAAACAATTCTGGTTCATCAATAGGAGGACCAAAAATATAAGGATTTTGCCTATAAGGATTTTGCCAATTTTCTGTAGATGTCATATTCATTATTAATTTTTATCGCAATTATATTTTTAGCATTACCAATTAACATAAAAACATTTTTTTTCAATATCTAACAATATATAAATCAAGTAATTATAAAAACTTTGCGCAGTACATTGCCAGCTTACTTACCCATTTCACAACAGACTTTATAGCTTTTTTGTTTTCTGACAAATACTTAATCACATCTGTTACTTTTTTTACTTGTTTATGACTCATCAAATTGAGAAATACTTTCTCTCTCTGTTTAAGTGTTTCTGCATTAGTATTTTCAACTTCTTTAATTACCCACCACTCCATAATTGTTGAAGAAAATAAATAAACTGAATTTTCTTGTTCTGTAGTTCGTTTGATAACTCCCCTTTCTTCTAAATCAATCAATTCTCGATATTTCTGACTAAAAATAATATTAATATCACCTAAATTATAGCGTTTGTTTTGTACGCGACCTTCTAAATTAGATAAAGAGATTAACATTAATAAAGTCTGTTCTAACTCATTAGCAAGTTGCCATGTATCTTGAAAAAGATGCTCTGTTGCTGTTATCAAATCTCTGGTAAATTTCTCAGCACTGAGTGTTTCTTCAGACCGCATTTTATCATAATAAAGAAATCCAGCATTTTGTAGTAATAGTGGATTTCCACCAGCAATTTCTTGAATCCCATCACATAGTGCAGGTGGCATTTCCACTTTACTAAGCAAAATCTCGACCTCCTTTTGATTCAATGGTTCTAATGGTTGAAATACATAATGATTATACCAAGGAGATTTATCTTGTGTCAGACCAGGACCAGTTTCATTTAGGCGTCGCAATGAAGTCACAATCATTGATAGATGCTTTCTCTCTGAGCAGTGATATGCCAAATTCCGACACTCACTTAAAAATATTTCTACCTCAGTTTCAGTATACTGAGAATGGCAACGAAAAGTCGCATCATAATCATCTAAAAGTAGCACTAAAAATTTTTCTTGTTCACCTAATTTTTTCAACACAAAGCGTAGGTAATCTTTAGTTATTTTTGGCCTTTTTAGTAAATCTCGAATTATAGGTTGTAGGATAGAATTATCTTTAGTTTTTTCTCTAATTAAATTAATAATCCGGCGCCAGAAACTAGCAGGCATAAAAGGATTAATTTCTTGGCAATTTAGATAAATAATTACCGCTGCAGATGGATTTAGATTTTTTGACTGCCAGACTTCCTCAGACGTCAGAAGCTGAAGGAAAGAAGTTTTCCCTATACCAGGACCGCCCCAAACAGCTAAATTACTGCGATTATATATTTGGTCAAATGCGATCGCGATTAAACTTTTGCGCCCCACAAAATTTTCTGGAGCAACTGGCTGACCTACAGTGAAAGGATTTCTTAAATTTTCCATTATATCTTGATTTTCAAACTTGAGAAAGTACTTATGGATAATACTTCTAGTCTTCTCATTTTTATGCTTTTCTGTTCTCAGTAGATTTGTGTAGCAAAACCACGGCATAAGCAGCAATACCTTCCTCCCTACCCACAGGACCTAATTTTTCATTAGTAGTAGCTTTAATACTAACCTGATCTGCTTCTAGTCCTAAAGTAGTAGCCAGGCGCGATCGCATTTTCTCTATATATGGCTTCAACTTAGGACGTTCTGCCACCACTACCGAGTCAATATTACTAATTCTCCAGCCAGCACCCTTAACTAAATCATTAACACGCTTCAATAAATCTATACTATCAGCCCCAGCCCATTGTGGATCGCTGGGGGGGAAATAATGGCCAATATCCCCCAAACTTAGAGCCCCTAACATTGCGTCCATAATAGCATGGGTCAGAACATCCGCATCACTATGGCCAATAAGTCCCATTGCATGGTCAATTTTGATTCCTCCCAAAATCAATGGTCTTTCTGGCCCTAATTTATGAATATCGTAGCCATTACCTATACGAAAGTTCATATTCTTAACTATTACTTAATAGAAAATAATTGCTTAACTATTGTATAATGCGCCTTATATTATGCGGAAATATTTTTTCTTAAATTGATTTTATTGCTATTAGAGGTAAGTTGTGAACATTTCATTGACTGAAAAAGTAGTATTCACTGATGATTTTTTTCTAGCAGAAGATGAGGGAGGAATTTTTATAGTTAATTCTCAACAGGAAGGCGAAGATTTTCTGTTGGATGATGTAGCAGCTCAAATGTTATTTGCCTTAGTGGGAGCTGACTCTATTCAAGAAGCTTATGAAGACATTTTAGAATTAGAACAAGTCGATCCGGAGGTGTTAAAAAAAGATTTGTTAGAATATATTGAAGATTTAAAAAATGATGGAATTATCAAAATTATCCACCAAAAAGATGGTTTTCATGAAGAAGAGATGGTTTCTTAACCAGAAAGTCAGGAGTTTTTTTATCAATGGAGAGCAGCAAATAACTACAAATAACCCGAGTATAAATCTCCCATTACTTAAGGCAACTCCTTAGTTCTACAGATAATATTCTGCCTTATTTAATCTCAGAAAAATTAAAACCTGATGAGTAAGTGATTAGACAAAATTAATTGTATATTTTTAACAAAAGTATTAGATAATAATGTCCAGAGGGAAAAAGTTAGCGATCGCACAAGTGCCATTATTTTCGTACTTGGCTTTCAGCCGATG
>JAKQYE010000180.1 GCA_023356605.1 Trichodesmium sp. MAG_R02
TATATTTTTCCCATCGTCCAATTCATTATTTAGCAATGGCTATAACTTAAAGAAATACTTTTTTATACTTGGCGAATTAGTATTGTTAAATTTTATTAATTTTATAAAAAACATATAAAAATATAGTCATCTTTATTTAAGATGAGACACTATTTGGCAAAATAATTACGAATAATTTCCAAATCGAGATGTATTGATAGGTGAATACATTCTAGCTCTTTTTAATGCACTAAAATCATGTTCTATGTCATTTAAATCAGGAGAGTATTTTGGCAAAAATAGTAATTGGTGACCCCCTGCTTCTACTAATTCTCTAATAACGTTTTTTCGTGTTTAATTGGTGAATTATCCATGCAGCAGTACACTGGGAATTTTTAATGATGGTAATAAATGTTGATCATACCATTGTTCAAATCCCACGGCATTTAGACTTCCTTTGAATATAATTGGCCCTATTAAATCTTTTTCCTTTTTTCTTCTCCCGGCTACTAAATTTTCTCTTTTATAGTCATTTCAAATAAGAATAGAAAACTTTTCCTGCTGAAACGCGAGTTATAGCAAGAAGTACTTGTCTCAATCTAAATTAAAATGACTATACCTCGTTTTCCCTCTTGCTCACTATAAACTTTTTTCCCTTTTTTTGACCAGGCATAAATACAGTCTTGATTATCTTCAAATCATGATTGGTCAATAAATACAAGGCTTTTACTTCCAATTTTTTTGATAAAATTTCGAGGGAAAGCTGATAATATTTTATCCTTTCTTCTCTATTTCTTTCTCTATAACAAAGTTGTTTCTTTTTTCAAGGAAAATTCATTCTTTTTAAAGCATAAAATATACCTGTTTGATTAACTCCAATTTTTTTAGCTCTGTCTGACAATGATCGACTCTGGATTTTGTTTTACATCTTTTTCTAATTCTTTCCAATCTAATTTTCTTTGACGACTTTTTACCTTATTTGCTGACAATTTTGGGCGATATAACCATCTATATATCGAAGCTCTTCCTATCCTAAATGTATGAGCTGCTTTGGTAATCGTACCGCCATTTTCTACAAAATTTATTACTTTTTGTCTGAAGTCTAAACAGTAAGGCATAGTTCAAAATAGTTTCTAGTTGACCTAATTTTATTATACTCGATTGTTGTTTCAATCTTAATTAAAAGACTATAACAAAAAATATCTTAGACTGGGATTAGTTAAATTCCCATAAATAGGTTTATGAATGAAATTATCTGATGCAATGCAAAATATTATCGGAGTTTGTTACATGACAGCTTGGAATATTTGGAAACCGGGAGAGTTAGATGCTTATCAACTACCCAGTGGAACAATTATTATTAAGAATAATATCAACTTCTCTCAATGTAAATTTGTTAAAGTAGCCATTTATTGTAGAGTTTTGATTTGCAACAAACTTGCCTAATCTTGAATCTCAATCTGAAAGACTACTTAATTATTGCTATGCACAAAGGTTATTCTGTTTTCAGGGTTGTTAAAGAGGTAAGTAGTGAAGTAAATGACAATAGACGCTTAGTTGTCAAGCTATTACAGAAAAATGATTATGACTTGATAGTTTGTGAACATAAAGATAGATTAAGTAGAGTGGGCTTTAATTATTTGAAAGTTCTCTTAACTCTAAACTTAATAGAGACATTGAAGTAGTTAATTTAGCCTCAGAATAAACTAATGATTTAATGGAGGATTGTGTCTCCATGCAGCACATCTTTTTGGGCTTGGCTTTATGGAATCAGAATCAGAAAAAGGAAAACAGAAGAGATAGTTAAATGTTTAAAGTCAGGATAATGCAGTTAGTAGAACGTACTATTTAAAAAAAAAATTATCCCAATTATAAATTACTTGATGCTCTAGCTTTCTTGTCTAAAAATCTCTTAAACATGGCTAACTACATAGTAAGACAAGAGTTTATTAATAAAGGAAATTATCTAAACTATAACAAGGTTCAAAAGTTATTACAGTCGGGAGCAGATTATCAAGCAATACCAGGGAAAGTTTCTCGGCAGGTTTTTATTATTTTAGATAAAAATTGGCCAAGTTTTTTTCAAGCGATAAGAGCTTATAATGAATACCCAAGTAAGTTTAAAAGCAGTCCTAAATGGCCATTATATAAAGAGAAAAAGAAAGGGAGGAATATTTTAGTTTATACAAAACAGGCAATTAGTAAACCTCAATTAGTAAAAAATCAGAAAATATTACTATCAAAAAGTGAGCTATTTTTTGATAGTAAAATCAACTATGATTATCACAGAAAAAGTAAGAATTGTTACTCTGGTTAATTACTATGTTATAGAAGTGGTTTACGAATCCGTTGAAGTGAAATTAAATTTGTCAGAATATGATGTAGCCTATGTAGATAAGGGAAGTGAATAATTGGGGGAATGTAAGATCAAATAAAAAAGGTTTCCAACCCTTGATGATTAACGGCAAACCAGTCAAATGAATCAATCAATTCTATAATAATAAAAAGGGTAAACTACAATCAGAATTAAAGGATGCTAAAAGTAGTAATCGAATCAAAAGATTATCGACAAAAATAAATTTAAAGATTGATGATTATCTACATAAGACTAGCAGATATATTATTAATCCTCTGATAGAGAACCAGATAGGAATTTTAGTAATAGGAAATAACCCTAACTGGAAACAAGGTATAAATCTGGAAAAAAACAATCAAAATTTTGTTCAAATTCATTTTTTTAAGTTAATTGAACAACTAAAATACAAAGCCAAATTAGTAGGAATAAAAGTAATAATTAATGAAGAGAGTTATACTTCAATTGCTAGTTTTTTTAGACTTGGACGATTTACCAATTTATCAAAAAGTTGTCAAATATAGATTTAGTGGATTACCAGTGAGAAGAGGACTTTACAAAGTTTCAAATTCTGAGGTCTTTTTAGCCAGAGTAATGAACTGTTTTTGTAGTTCATAAATTAGTCGGTTTTTTCTTTTCGTATTTGTACTTTTCCTGACAGCAAGCTAGACTATTATTCCAGACAACACGGACACAACCTGCGGAGCCTTGCTAATCCCTCTTTTTGTCCCAATGTTGGATATATACGGTACTTAAATCTGGCTTTCATAGAATGACTTTTGAACTAGAAAGCAAGAAGGACATAACCTGTGGAAAAAAATAAACTAAAAAGTCCCCCGCTTATGCGCGAGGCTTTAAATCCAATTTTTTTGGTAAAAGTCACTACATTTTTATATGGCCACTTTGAATTCATAAGATAAGTTAAAGATATCAACGATTAACAATACATCAGTCTGATAATTCCTAGATAAAAGCCAAGTAGTAAAAACTATAATCTAAGGACTGCTTTAGGGAGAATTTATGAGAATAGCGGTAGCTAAAGAAACTTTGGTTAATGAATCTCGTGTGGCCTTAGTTCCGGATATTATAGCCAAATTAGTTAAACAAGGGCTAGAAATACGGGTAGAAGCAGGTGCAGGGGAAAAATCTTTTTTCTTTGATGGAGCTTATGAACAAGCTGGAGCAAAGATAATTTCTGATAGTGATGCTCTATGGCGTGAAACTGAGGTACTCCTCAAAATTGGGGTACTAGAGGAATCAGAAGTTGACAAATTACAGGAAGGTAGTATTGTTATTAGTTTCCTCAACCCCCTAGGAAACCCTACTATTGTCAAGGGTTTAGCTGAACGGAAAGTAACTGCATTCAGCATGGAACTAATTCCTCGTACCAGTAGGGCACAAGTTATGGATGCTTTATCTTCCCAAGCCAATATTGGTGGATATAAAGCTGTTTTGCTGGCATCTGCTGCTTTGCCTAAGTTTTTCCCAATGTTAACTACTGCAGCAGGTACTATTAAACCGGCTAAAGTATTAGTGATGGGTGCAGGAGTTGCTGGTTTACAGGCGATCGCCACTTCTCGTCGTCTTGGTGCGGTAGTAGAAGCATTTGATATTCGTCCAGAAGTTAAAGAGCAAGTCCAAAGTTTGGGAGCAAAATTTGTAGATGTGAGTCTCAAAGAAGATACTGTTGCTGAGGGCGGCTATGCGAAAGAACTTTCTGAGCAAGCTAAACAACATACTCGTGAAGTCCTAACAAAGCACGTTGGTGCTTCAGATATTGTCATTACTACTGCTCAAGTTCCTGGTAAAAAAGCACCATTGCTGGTAACTAAGGAAATGGTAGAGCAAATGAAACCAGGATCAGTAATAGTTGATATGGCGGCTGGACAGGGTGGTAACTGCGAATGTACTAAAGCTGGCAAAGATGTACAGTGGAATGGCGTGATTATTCTCGGTCCTTTAAATTTACCAGCAACTATGCCAGTTCACGCTAGTGAATTATATGCTAAGAATATTTCTGCTTTACTCAAGTTGATGATTAAAGATGGAAAACTAAATCTTAACTTTGAGGATGATATTATTGCTGGTGCTTGCGTTACCCATGGTGGTGAAATTTGTAATCAAAGAGTCAAAGATGCCCTAAGCATAGCTATTGGAGGTTGATAAACAAAAGCAATAAGGGGGTAATATCCAGTAGTAGGGTTTTTTGATGAAAAACAAATTTATCTATATGAAGCAGAAAGCCCCTAACAGCGATAAAGTGAGAATTCTGCCCTCGATCCGAGTATAGCAGCGTCGGGTGGATGTCAATCATAGCAGTTTTGACAAAGGTAGAGTTTAAAAGTTCTGCCCTCAGCATAAGTCCCTTATGTCTTTCAACCAAAACTATGTATTTTTGAATAATGAAAACTGCTATCAAACCTTCCCTTAAAAACAATTAACTGTGAAAAAATAATGAGTGAAACATTAATTGCAGCTTTATTTGTATTCGTCTTGGCTTCATTTGCCGGATTTGAAGTTATTAATAAAGTGCCACCTACTCTGCACACACCCCTGATGTCTGGAGCAAATGCTATTTCAGGAATTGCGGTTTTGGGTGCACTAATTATTGCTGGTGACAAAGATTGGAATGTAACTGTGATTTTAGGTTTAATTTCTGTAGTTTTTGCTACCATTAATGTAGTTGGTGGCTTTTTAGTAACGGACAGAATGTTGCAAATGTTTAAGAAAAAGGAGACTGCACAATGACCGACTTTATACCAACTGGAATTCAGTTAAGCTACTTAGTAGCGGTATCTCTATTTTTCGTGGGGCTGAAAAAGTTGGGTTCTCCGGCTACAGCTCGGAATGGTAATTTGTTAGCATCAGCAGGGATGTTGATTGCTATTGTGGCAACCCTACTTGAAAAAGAAGTTTTGAATTATGAGATGATTCTCTTAGGAATTGTCATTGGTTCAATTATTGGAGCGATCGCTGCTTATAAAGTAGAAATGACTGCCATGCCTCAAATGGTTGGTTTATTCAACGGCTTGGGTGGTGCTGCTTCTGCAATGGTTGCAGTAGGTGAATTTTGGCGGTTTCTAGCTGCTGCTCAGTCACCACCACTGCCTACTACTATTACGGCATTATTGGGTATATTAATTGGTGGGATAACTTTCACTGGTTCCTTGATTGCTTTTGCAAAACTACAAGGAATTATAAGTGGTTCTCCAATAACTTTTCCATTGCAACAACTTTTTAATGCTCTATTATTTGGTGGGTTTATTATTGCCAGTGTATATCTGTGTGTCACACCATTCAATTTGCCTGTGTTTTTAGCATTGGTAGGTGTGTCTCTGATATTAGGTATAATGTTTGTGATCCCCATTGGTGGCGGTGATATGCCAGTGGTTATTTCTCTGTTGAACTCATTCTCTGGATTAGCTGCTAGTGCTGCTGGTTTTGTGGTGATGAACAATATGTTAATCATTGCTGGTGCATTGGTTGGTGCTTCTGGTATTATCCTTACAGTCATTATGTGTAAAGGTATGAACCGCTCTTTAACTAATGTACTATTTGCTGCGTTTGGTACCGGTGAAAGTGGCGGTTCTACTACCGGTGCAGATGGCAAAACTGATAAGACTGTTCATAGTATTGACCCAGAAGAAGGTGCAATGATGTTGGGTTATGCTCGGTCTGTCGTTATTGTACCTGGTTATGGCATGGCCGTTGCTCAAGCTCAACATTCGGTCCGGGAGTTATCAGACCAGTTGGAAGGATTAGGTGTTGAGATTAAATATGCTATTCACCCAGTTGCTGGCCGGATGCCTGGACACATGAATGTATTATTAGCAGAAGCAAATGTCCCTTATCCTCAGTTATACGATATGGATGACATTAATCCTCAGTTTGACCAGGCAGATGTGGCCTTAGTGATTGGGGCCAATGATGTGGTGAATCCGGCAGCTCGTGCAGATAAGAATAGTCCTATTTTTGGAATGCCCATTCTGGATGTTGATAAGGCGAAGCATACTATTGTAATTAAGCGAAGTCTCAGTACTGGTTTTTCTGGCGTGGACAATGATCTGTTCTACAAGGATAAGACTATGATGCTGTTTGGTAGTGCTAAGGATATGGTTACTAAATTGGTTTCTGAGGTCAAGCAGCTTTAAGATTTAGAGGTAGCTTACCCTATTAATTCCGCCCTGTGTTCAATGAACAATGCTTAATTATTCTGTGACTCTTAGGGAACAAGCCATTGTTTATTGTTCATGGGTTATAGTTTATATAGTAGAGCTCTCCAAAAATGCATATTTAGTAACGGCGGGGCAAAGGGCAAGAGAACCAATTCTTGAGATTTCTAATGTTTATTCTTGTGATATGTATGGGGTAGCTAAGGGGAATGTCCCCGGCAATCTTGCAGTCCATAACTTTTTGTATTTTCACAAAAATCTCAGAATATCTTATATATGTTATGCTATGATGTAAAGTGACAATGAGAATAAGTTCGGTTTTAATGTTTGTTCATGTTGAGGGTTACTTTCCTGTCGCTATTGGCAAGCTTCTCTCCGAAGTCTAAATCTCTACACATCTCGTAATTTGGGAGAAAATCTATGTCAATTTATGTAGGTAACTTATCCTACGATGTCACACAAGATGACCTATCTGACGTTTTTTCAGAATATGGTACCGTCAAGCGGGTTCAGTTACCAACTGACCGAGAGACAGGGCGTCCCCGTGGCTTTGGATTTGTGGAAATGAATAGTGATGCAGAAGAACAGAAAGCTATTGATGCACTTGATGGTGCTGAATGGATGGGTCGTGATATAAAAGTAAATAAGGCCAAGCCTCGTGAAGAGCGTGGTGGTACTGGTGGTAATCGTGGAGCTCGCGGAAGTGGTAATTACTCACCACGAAAATATCAAAGTTAATAAGGCCAAGCCTCGTGAAGATCGTGGTACTGGTGGTAATCGACGTGGCGGTAATAATTACTCACGAGGAAGATATTAAGTCATTTATTTTGTGAAGATAAAATTATGATACTGTTTAGCAGTGGTAAGGATATGAGTCCTGATGTTTATAGTTTGAGATCTAAAGCTACTAATCATGCTACGCTCCAACAAACAAAGTAGTTAGGAGTTCTGGCGCCAGACCACGCTTGTGGCCTCTATCGTGATCGATCACTGCTATCTTGGTTAAGCAATTAACTTCTGTGAGCGCCGACAATCAAGGCGACATATGTAGTAAAAGTGTTTATAAGAAAATCTTATAAACATTAGGGGGAAACCTCTCAGTAGACAACTTTCTACGGTAAATTGTTAGCGAATGTTAGCAAAATATTATTGGTTAAGCAACTGTAATTTAATTTTCTGATAGGTAAATTATTAGTCAGGGATTATGTTCTCTGGCTATTTTTTTTGTCAGGGAATAGGGAATAGGGGAGTGGGGGAGTAGGTAGGGACGTTGCATGCAACGTCTTTATACCATTTTGAAAAAAGAATGTTACAAATGAGTAGTTAAAAATCCTTGCCTGGCATGATTTTTTTTATACCAGCCACTTTTCAAATTGGTATGACAACATAAGAATAATTAATACACTCCTGGTGTGCTAATTAGGGTTTGCTGAATAAATGTGAAAATGCTTGACTTTTTATTCAAAAAAAGCTGATGATCATAAAAAATTATCATCACTCTGATACTATAAGTTGAAATAAATTAAACACACTACAAAAACAGTTTTTTCTGCAAAAAAGTACAAAAAAAGAGAAAAAGCCTCTTTTGGCGAGGGTGGGGTATGTTGATTACATTGAAACTAATTGTGATCGCAGTCATGGAAGTTTCCGAAAGTTGGGCCATCACTTTGTGTAAGCTAAATCCTCTTTTGGCGTGGCCCAAATTTACCCTCAATATGGTGACCTAATCTTTCATCGCTCTGGAGCTTGTTTTTTCATTTGTTGATCAATATTTTTGGGTGGTCAACACACGGTCGGACCGCTCCCACAAAATACCTCTCTCTTTACAGAATTTACGGTTTTATCTTGTCCGATAAATTTGGTCTGCATGAACAATTGTGTAGTTTTTAAATCCTTCTACAAGCTCATTTAAATCTCCTGATTCGTTATAGTTATCCCAACTTATTCGGTGTAAAAATACATATCCATCTCTACAACTTTCAGACAATTTAGCTCCAAATTCTGTATTCTTTCGGTCTTTTCCTCTCACGATTGGACGGACATGAGGTTGATTTCAACTTACTATTACATCTTATTGACTATTCTTCTTCCCTTTTTCCTTGATTCATTTTCTCCCTTATACTTTCTCCATTCTTGACTACGATTGGCAAAATTCCTGTTCTTTTTGCTTCCCTTTTAAACTTACTCTTGTCCTTCTAGAAGATATTGATAACACTGGTTATGCCTTGGAGGAAGGTTTTAGTGGTACTCCTGTTTGGGACGAAACTTTAGAGGATGTGGTGGAGATGGCCGTTGCTGCAGAAAAACAAAGATGGGATGCTAGAGCAGGGTTTATTATTCCTACTAATATATTGATGGCAGCATGGCCTCAGTTGCAGGAACAATTAACTGCTTTTTATTTCTATAAAGGTTTGTTTGCTTTACGGAAAGCTGATGCGGAATACTTTTTTGGGCGTGAGAGTTTCACTGAGCAACTTATGGCAGCAGTGGGACAACCGCCTGGTAATTTGCCTTTGTGGGAGTTTGTTCTGGAGCTTTTATGGGGTAAGCAAAGCAATGGTCAGCTTACTCATCAAGGTTATGAGGAAGTGGGAGGGGTGGAGAAGGCGTTGACAAGTTATGGGTAACAGGTTAAGAAACTATTACATATGACCATATTAATATAAATTTAGGACTTACGCAACGACACTATGTATAGTGGCAATATCTTGAAAATGATAATTTTTGGTACCATATATAGCGGTACTGCGTAAGTCCTGAAATTAAAATAATCAAACTATCTAAACTAAACTACCTAAAATGCACTCCTACTCATTAATTGCCCCTGGCAAAATTAATCTGTATCTGGAAATTATTGGCGATCGCCCAGACGGTTATCACGAATTAGCAATGGTCTTGCAAAGCATTAGTCTGGCAGACAAAATAGATATTCGTTCTATTGGTATTGAGACTATTGTGGTGCGATGTGACCATCCTTTAGTTTCCTCCGATGCAGGCAATATTGCTTATCGAGCAGTTTCCCTGATCAGCAAACAATTTCCAGAAGTATTTGCTCGATATGGAGGGGTTGAAATTACTATCCATAAAAACATTCCCGTGGCAGCAGGTTTAGCAGGAGGTTCCACAAATGCAGCAGCAGTATTAGTTGGTCTAGATTTAATGTGGGAGCTGGGTTTAACTCAGAGAGAATTACAAGAGTTGGGAGCACAGTTGGGTTCAGACGTTCCTTTCTGTATTGGTGGGGGAACTGCATTGGCAACTGGGCGAGGTGAAATGCTTTCCCCACTGCCAAATTTAGACCATATTTATGTGGTTTTAGCTAAATACAAAAATCTCTCTATTTCTACGCATTGGGCTTATAAAACTTATCGTCAAAACTTTGGTAATACTTATGTTACTGATATAGAAAGTCAGGAAAATAGTAGGCACAGAGTACATTCTAGACCAATGGTATCGGCGATCGCTCAGAATGGCCACAAGGAAGTTGGCAAACTATTACATAATGATCTAGAAAAGGTGGCTTTACCAGAATATCCCCAATTATTAAAATTAAAAGAAGCTTTTGCCTCCCAAAATGTATTAGGAACTATGATGTCTGGTTCGGGACCAACTATGTTTGCTTTAACAGAATCACAATCTCAAGCAGAGGAAGTTGAGGCAGCAGTAAAAGAGAAAATGGCTGACCCTGATTTAGAATTCTGGATAACACAGTTGAATTCTAATGGTATTAGTATTGCACATTAACATCAGGAGTCAAATTAAGGCAGAAGTCAGAAGTAATATTGAATATCATGTTTCTTTAAATGCTGATAATAAATAATTAATACTGTAGGTTAGATTGACATTAGGAAACCCAACAAAAATCGGTTAAAAAGCAAATATATTTTTACCAGGAACACTTAGGAATGAGAATTTACGACTTTATTGAATCATCATTCCTTATCTATCAATGCCATTAATCTTTGTGTTGCGTACCAACTATCCATTAATATAGTTTTATAGCCCTACGCAAATATGTTAGGACATTTCTTTATTGCTCCTATGCTTATTCCCTATTCCCTTACAACCTAAATTTATTGTCCTAACCAAAAGACATAGTACTATAAATGGTGATTTACTCACCTGGGAGCACCTCAAAACAATTTTTAAGTAAGAGTTTTAGTTATAATTTGCGAGAAAAAACTTACTATTAGAGATTACTTAGAAAACTTAATTTTAGTCAATTAAAAAAAATTAAATCAGATAAATTCTAGCATTTAAGCGATCGCAAAAAAACTCACTTAGTGGAGTTAACTAGATTTCTACTTTTTAGCTATGGGGTTTACCATTTTGAATCATCACGTTGAGTATGGAATATTTAATGAAACAGCCCTGCTATGTCTGCTCTATAAAACTGATACAAAGCGTCACATAACGTGACAAATTGATGTTTACTTCCTGCTTTTATTGAGGCCATCGGCGGTTACTCATCCACAGGCATTCACTCTCGAACCAACCGCCTACGCTTAAATTTATACTGGTCTTTAAGTCTCGATCCGACATTCCGCAGATCTTCATATATCTTCATGTATATTTACATTTTCAAAGAGACTTATAGGAAGAATATTCGTTCTAGAACTCAATATCAATAAAATTTATTAATAACTAATTTTTTATGAGAGAATTATTTACAATTCTTTATAGTCGTTAAAATTGAGGTTTATAGCAATAAGGTTTTCAGGGGTAGCATTTGGGGCGATAGATAAATAAAACTTATGAATTTAATGTTAAGAAGTGCGGAATGTGGGCTCGATAAAAAAATTTAACATATTTCATATAAGTAGTATAGCCTAAGTTAATGGAATTCGTATTATCTTTCGCGATTTGAAACAGAATTCTATAAAATAAACTCAACTTCCTTTTAACATTGTAGAGCAAAGAATGATTTTGAAATTCAGCAATAGGAGTGAAGCTTTGAATAAGAAAAATCTCTCAGAAAATTTATCATTAGTCCAGGAAGCTTTTGTGGATGAGGTTCCCGAAGCAGTGCGAGACCCCCAAGAGAATGAAGAAATTATCCCAACTCAAACTAACAACAAAAAATGGATTTGGAGTTGGGTGGGAATAGTTGTTTTGGTGGGAGCAGTTACTCTAGGGTTACAAATTCAATCTAATCTTAATCAAGTCAATGCTTCATTACCTCAAACTGAAACTGATAGTATTGAGGGAGCTAATTCTTCTAGAGAAGAAACTCCTATAATTGAATCAGAGAAAAATATTCTGGCAGATTTACCTTACTCACAAACAGCGGAAATAGAACTAGAATATATAGCTGCTGATAGTGATATTAGATTGCAAATAAATGCAGTAAAAAAGTTTCATGAAATGCTTTATGCTGCTCGAAATAATGGTGTTAATTTAGTAGCTCTAAGAGGATTTAAGTCTAAATCTGAGTTGGAAGCATCTTTAAGCAATACTAATACCATTGACGGAAATTCAACCAACAAATTTTCGCCTCTTAGTTATGGGGAGTATATAACAGGTTATGCTGTTGATATTGGGGATAAAAATGCACCTGAAACGTACCAAAATGTGGGATTTGAAAATACAGCAGCTTTTCAGTGGCTGAAAAATAATGCTGCCTACTTTAGCTTTGAAATGATACCTGCTGATCATCAAAAAGGTGTGGGTTATGAACCTTGGCATTGGCGTTATGTAGGTGATCGCCACAGCCTAGAAACTTTTTATAGAAATCTACCTAATGCTATCTCTGAATAATCAAAGTTAGTTCGATAAAATCAAGAATTAAATAAGGGTAAATAATTAGAATTTAGGACAATGGAAAAAATCAATAAATTAGCAATTATTGGGGGAACACACGGGAACGAATTTACAGGGATATACCTTGTCAAAAAATTTGAAAAGTTTCCCGAATTGATTACTAGAAAAAATTTTGAGACTAAAACATTATTAGCTAATCCTCAAGGATTTGAATTAGTTAAGAGATACATTGATACAGATTTAAACCGTTGTTTTAAAGTTGAGAATTTAGAAAATAATATAAATCTTAACTATGAAGAAAGTAGAGCAAAATTTATTAATCAAATACTAGGACCAAAAGGCAACCCTAAATTTGATTTCCTCTTGGATTTACACAGTACTACTGCCAACATGGGATTAACAATTATTTTGGTAAATCATCATCCCTTTAACTTAAAAATTGCTGCTTATTTAAGTTCAGTTGAGCCAAATGTGAAAGTTTATAGTTTTTTTAATCCTGGAGAGGAAAACTCTTTTCTCAATTCTATTTGTAAACGTGGTTTTTCCATTGAAGTAGGTCCAATAGCTCAAGGGATTCTACAGGCAAATTTATTTGATAAAACAGAAAAATTAGTTCAGATAAGTTTGGATTATATAGAACATTTTAATGAAGGTAAGCTACATCATATAAGTGCCGATCTTGTTATTTATAAACATTTAAAATTTGTGGATTATCCTAAAACTAAAAATGGAGAGATAGTAGCAATGATTCATCCTCAGTTACAAGGGAAAGATTATCAAAAATTAAGTCCAGGTGATCCAATGTTTTTAACTTTTGAGAATCAAACAATTTATTATCAAGAAGAAAATCCTGTATGGCCAGTTTTTATTAATGAGGCAGCTTATTATGAAAAAGGAATCGCTATGTGTTTGACAACACAAGAGAGCATCACAGTTTAAAGAATTAGTCTGCTCTTAGACCAATTCCCAAAAATAATGTAAAAAGTTCAGTTATTAGCTGACTTTACCCACTTAATTTATATGTTAAATTTTTAGTGGGTTTCAGGTTTCAGGTTAACAGCAAAGTATAGAGAATGATTGAAGTAAAAAGTTATCGAGATTTGACGGGCTAAAATCAATGGATCTTGTAGTAAGATTTTAATTAATTAACGGGACTTTAGCAAATTTCAAGCCCAAACAAACCCTAAACTCTCTTTATGAGCGGTAAATACGTCGATGTTTTCATCTAACCACTCAACAAAACGATAAGATATTGCGGTACGAAATG
>JAKQYE010000181.1 GCA_023356605.1 Trichodesmium sp. MAG_R02
TATTTGACTTGAAACACTAAAGGTTTTTGAATAAAAATAGTTAGGCGATCGCACATGACTATAGTTAAGTTCGTCGAAATTGTCATGCGCTATATATAGTGTCTTTGCGTAAGTCCTGATTAATTTAAACACCATAAAGAACTGGATTATAGAGTGTCGATATCACCTCTGAAGGCTTAGTGTTAAGCATAAACTTCCACCAATCTCCTGAAGTTATTTTTGGGAAGTTAATCACGGGAAAACCATTTTCAACATAAATATTGGAAAGTGCAATTATCCTTTGGTTGGTGTGCTTAGCTGCTGCACCGTGAACATTGAACCGGTGATGAAAACTCATTTCTCCTAGTTCAAAGTGGTCTCTATTTATCTTAATATTATTTGATTGAAGTAACCTAGCGATCGAGAAATCGTGAGTTTTTCCTAATTTATCAAAGGGAATTTGTTCCACTATCTTATAACCCATATTCCGCAGGTAAATTCAATAATTCCAAACTAATTATTGGCCTAGTTTAGGTGGAACTGGATTTGGTTTCATCATATATAGCAATCCCCCCATAGGTCGCAACAGATATAATAATAATAATAACATATCCACTTCTTTAATAAAAAAATGAATGTTTTAGATAAACTAGACGATTTTATAAATCAAACATGCATAGTGAAAAGAAATAAAAAGAGCCAAGGCACGTCAAAATGATTTTGTTGGGAAAATCCTATCAACATTAAAACATTCAACACTTCTGTAAAGATGGGTCTATCTCGTTAGTCTGAGAAACGCTATACATCTTTCTATCCCTGAACTATTCTAAAACCAACGTGCTGATAAAAGTTCGGTCGGAACCAATTACGATAATATTTGAAAGCTTCTGTACCGCTAGTTATCCAACATCCTCCTAACATCATATTATGTTTACTATCAAAAAATGGAACAGAATAATTTTCATATAGTTGATGAGTTTTATATCCTGAAAGAGGATTCAAATTATCACTTAACCATTCCCAAACATTACCCCGCAAATCATATAATCCCGATTCATTTTTTGCAGTTTCTAGGAAACCAACAGGAGTAGGAGAACCATATTTAAAATTCAGATTATAATTCTCTGCTTCTACTTCTTTACCATTTCCATAAGTTGCTAAATTATATTCAGCTTCTGTCATTAACCTAGTATTTTCACCTTGCCAACCACAATAAGCCATGGCTTCATAATTATTAACTTCTACAGGCCAATCTAAAGGCAATTCCATTTCATCAAACATGGCTCGATATTTATAATTACCATTTTCAAATATCCAAAATTTAGGATATTTGACATTATTTTCAGTTTTCCAATGCCAACTTTCTTGAGTCCAATAGTCTCGATTTTCGTAGCCATTAGCTTTAACAAATTCCAGAAATTCTGCATTAGTAATTAAATATTTACTAGCAGCAAAAGGTGGAACTTCAACTTGGCGATCGCCATATTCTATATCCCAACCAAATGTCGGATAATCTTCTGGTTTTCCTAGTTTGACAACTCCTCCAGAAACTTCAATCATTTGATTATTAATTATCTGGTTATTAGTAGGAGCATATTCCCAATTATTAGGATGTTTTAGTTTTTCTACAGGTAGTTGCCGAAACAACATTGAAGATGTTTCGATATGAATGCGTTGATGTTCAATACTCATCATTAATGCCCAAAGAGGATGATTTTGATGGATGGGAAGATTGAGAGGAGTTTTCTTAATTAAGTCTGAAATGATTTGATATACTTCTCCTCGATACTGCCAAACATCTTCAATTTGAGCCCAATTAATTTGAGGGATCGCCTGATTTAACTCTTCTGGTTTTTCTGGATTTACTCCTAATTCGAACAATATTTCATAATTAGGGTTAATATGGTTTTCTAATAATTCCACATGAATTAATTTATTAATGTAGAAAACCGCCGAATGTCCAAGATAAAAAATTAGTGGATTTCTCAAAGGATCGGGATTCAAATAAAATGTTTCTTCTCCCACTAAACTATTCATTAAAATATCTTCAATTCCCCAAGTATTATTAAAATATTCAAGGACGTCTTCGCGGAAGTTGCTCTTAGTCTGAAAACTATCAAGTTGTGGCGGTGTAGTAGATTTTATATTGTTCATATTGTGAGAAACGGAAAAAATTTAATCAGTAACTTTGGCAATATATTCAAGCTCCATAAACTTAGTAGGTAAGCATTTAGGTATTAAGCAGCAAACAGCTTTTTTTATACCTACTTGTATGGATAGCTAAGGTTACTGGATGTACTTTTAGCTATAATTGAAAATATAATTTCAGTCTTTCAAAACTACTTTATTAATTTATTGTGTACAAAGCTAATGGCTAAGATATGAGGACTAAATACTTACTATCTAGACCTCTTTCTTTTTTATTCAAGTTAAGGTTGGCAAAGAATTAATCCAAACCACTTTTTAGGGTCTGTCCAAACTTTCCTAACTTTTAACCCTTTAGCCTCAAGTTTTGCTGGGAAAATTCCCAGATCGAATTTTCGAGAAATTTCAGTTAGAATACTTTCCCCTGCCTGAAAATTCACTTTTAAATCTAGAATTTCCAAAGAAAATGTCACATTTTCTTTACAATATAGATACATTTCAATTTGAGTTTCAACTTGATTATAAATTGCTTGATGATTGAATAAATTGAGGTCAAAATTTCCTTGAAAACGCCAATTCAAATGAGATAACATATTCAAATTAAAAGCAGCAGTAATTCCGTGAGTATCATTATAGGCAGCTTCTAAAATTTCTTTAGGTTTATTTAAATCAATGCCTAGTAATAAATAATTTCCTGGCTGTAAACTTCTAGTAATCTGAGTCAAGAAATTGTCAAATTCTTGTGGAGCAAAATTGCCAGCAGAACTTCCGAGAAAACAAATTGTTCGTGATTGTGTAGTAATTGACTCTAGGTAGGCTAAAGTTTGTTGGTAAGTTCCAAGTAATCCCTCAATAGTGAAATCTGGATATTTTTCTTGTAGCTCTAATACGCTAGTTTTAAGTATTCCTCCGCTCACATCAGTCGGTATGTATGTAAACGAATTACCTATTTTTTGATAAGCATCTAATAATAAGCGAGTTTTAGTAGAACTGCCACTACCTAATTCCACCAGTTCGCAACTAGCAGTTATTTGAGCAATTTCATCAGCATATTGTTCTAAGATAGAAGTTTCTGTACGGGTCGGGTAATACTCAGGTAACTCACAGATTTGTTCAAACAATTCAGAACCGCGATCGTCATAAAAATACTTAGGTGGCAAACTCTTGAGATTTCTACTTAATCCTTTAATAACATCTTCTCCATCATTTTTGACAGCTTGATAACTATCATTGAGAATTTTTAAAAGTTTTGGGGACATTGTTTAATTCTTGCATAAAGGTGGACATTCAGGAGTTTTTATTGACAGATTATGGACAAAAGAAGCTACCATCATAAAATGACTCTATTGATAATGGTAGTATAAATATTGCTTAAAGTAAATACACAAATAATTAAATTGATAAGTCCTAACTTAGTCTTCCTCTGTCCCTATTAGAAACCAATCAAAACCTTTTATCCTACCATTTTATGGCAGCAATTATTCACTGGGAATGGAAGAAAAATAAGAATCAAAAAAAACTATTATTAAATATCAAGGAATTACTCTCGCAAATAGTATAATAGGGAAAAAATAAGGTCTCAAGCTTCCCCTTTCAAAGGTAGGTCTATTGTATGCAAGGTCTCTCCCTACCCTCAAGAAGATGTAGCAAGACTTTTGAGATTTAGTATCATACTAATTTGATCAATGTTTGCTAAAAATAGCTAGGGATTTTTTTTAGGAGTCAGGAGTCAGGAGTCAAATGGGAATAGCTTCGATACCATTTCTTAGTTCATAACTTATCTTATTAGTCAAAGGGACATTTCCTGTCAAGTCTTTTTATCGCCCTTATTATTTAAATACATTCTTGTTTCAAATTAGTATCAGATGTTTTCTAGCAGAAAAAATGTCTGAGTTTGAGTTGAGGCAAGGGAATTATGTTAATTCTCCAAAGATGGCTAGAATCATTGGTAATTAATAATTTATGCCTTTTTGATTTAAAAGTATTTACTTGTCTATATTTAAACCAATTTTTTACTTCTATTTTGTGTAAGTCCTATTATGTCTGTTCAAGTCAAACTGACTATTATCCAAGGAAGTATGATCGGCAAAGAATTTATATTTAAAGAAAGAACTATCTGTATTATTGGTCGTCATCAAAACTGTAACTTAAGACTACCAACTGATGAACAACATCGTACTATTTCTCGTTATCATTGCATACTTAGTATTAATCCTCCATATGTACGAATACGTGATTTTGGCAGTACAAATGGTACTTATATCAATGGTAAACAAATTGGGAAAAGTCAACCAAATCATATTTCTGAAGGTACAACAAAAATGCAGTTTCCTGAATATGATTTAAAATCAGGAGACAAAATTCAATTAGGTACAATTATTTTTCAGCTAAGTATTGAAGAGCAAATAGAGATGCCTCTAGACATAGTTTCTATACCTAAAAATTCCCAGAAAGAAACTATTGAATTATCGGTTAAATCAGCAAAATTAGGAAGTAATAATATAATTGAACTTCCCGGTTATAGGATAATTAAATTACTAGGTAGAGGTAGTTTTGGAGAAGTTTATTTAGTCAGAAATAATTCTACTCAAGAATTAATAGCTTTAAAAAGAATATTGCCAGAAGTTGTCACCCATCCTCAGGCTATAAATCTTTTTTTAAAAGCAATAGAAAATACTCAAGCTTTAAATCATAAAAATGTTGTGAAATTGAAGGATTATAGTTATAGCGATCGTCAATTTTTTTTTACTTTAGAATATTGTAATGGTGATAGTATTTTGAATTTGTTGGAGCGTTGTGGTTATCGATTATCTATTACTATGGCAGTAACAATTATTATACAAGCTTTAGATGGTTTAGAATATGCCCATAATGCAGAAATTCCTTATGTTAAAAAAGCAGATGGTAGTTTTGGTACAGGGAAAGGTTTAGTTCACTGTCATATTAAACCAGCTAATATTTTTCTTAATAATATAAATAGTTCAACAGTGGTAAAAATAGCAGATTATGGAATAGCAAAAGCTTTTGATTTAGTTGGTTTAAGTAGACCAATAATCACGGAAAACAAAGGGATAACTTTTCCGTTTATTCCCAGGCAGCAAATGATTGATTTTAAATATGTAAAACCAGAAGTAGATGTTTGGGCAATGGCAGCAACTTTATATAATATGTTAACTGGTGTATATCCCCGTGATTTTGTTGGGAAAGACCCAATTTTAACTGTATTGCAAACTAAACCTATCCCGATTAGACAAAGAAATATTTGTATTCCTCCATCATTGGCAGAAGTAATTGATTTAGCATTAATTGATGAGCCAGAAATTTATTTTAAAACTGCTAAAGAATTTAAGCAGGCATTATTAGCTAGTGATTTTTAGAGGGATTAGGGAATAGAGAAATGGGGATATTGAATATTGAAGTCATTATAGAATTATAGACATATACTATATAGCAATTCTATCTGGAGAATGAAAGATTGAGGCGACTTTAAAGTAAAAGGCAGAAGACAGAAAGCAGAAGGAACATGAGTTGGAACTATTTTTTAATAAGTCCAGTGATTCTATAAATGATTTAGGATTGCTACATAACCCAATTCTATATAAAATCCGACTTTTGACTTTTAAATTTTAAATTTTAAATTTTGACTTTTGACTATGGTTTTTTCTCCTATATTCCACAGATTAACGGTGATATTAGGGTATTTTTTTTTAGGCTTGAAGAGTGATTATTTCACTATAAAACCATCTATAGTAACCACGGTAGCATCACGGTTCACTCGTCCTTGTTAACCTTATCACTGAATGGTCTAGGGATATTAATGAGGATTGAAACATTAGGAATTTATGGAGTAGCTCATGGCAGGTTACTGAATGGTGCATAATTAGTAGAGTTCTTAGGAAATAAAAATTCAAAATATTCAAAAGCTTACTCTGTAAAGTTTTCAGTATTTGAGGATCCAAAAACACTATAAAAATGTTTTTCTCTTTCAAATTACTGCCAATTTCCTAAAATTCTTATTTTAGGTATTCAAAGAGACATGATATAAGTCCTATATATAATAGGATTTAGAAAAAAGTATGCTACAAGTAAGTAATATCATGTCCGGAGTGGGATTCGTTTGGCCTAAGTATTCTTTAATAGACTACGTTCAGCTAGCCCGTAAAGGGTAACTCTATGACTAATCAGTGATAAAAAACTTTCTCTGTTCTAACCTTTAACCTTTTCTTTTCTTCTATCTTCTGGCTTACTTCGTCCAAAGTGCAAATATTCAACCAGATATAATATGAGTGGACAATTGTGCTCCCCTAATGGTAAATAGGTATAAGCAATTCCTAGCATGGGGACAAAATACTCTTTACCATGCCTCATAACAAAAATAATTACAACAGGATTTACGCAGTACCGCTATATATGGTGCGAAAAATTATCATTTTCAAGATATTGCCACTATACATAGTGCCGTTACGTAAGTCCTGTACAATATACCACCATCATTATTCTTGTGTTTACTTCTCCTGTGCTTGATAGGGATATTGCATATAACGTCTACCCCCACTTCCCCTTTCATGGTTGGGGTTAGCGGTAGGTCTCCTACTAAAGAAAAAAAATGCCAAAAAGTTTTTGAGAAATGGTATTATAAGGTAGATAAATACTAATTTATCTATATCAGGACTTATGCAAAGAAACCCGGTTGCTACAGTAAATCATTGTTTTTAACACATAAATATCTACGAGAAACCGGGTTTCTCAGTTTGCCTGGGTAAGTCCTGTTTTTGTAATTGTGTTACCTCAAGCTGGAACTTTAACCACCCCATTACCAGACAAACCAAAAGCTTTGTGAATAGCTTGCAATGCTTTCACCCCATCCTCTTCTTTTACCACACAACTAATTTTAATTTCCGAAGTTGCAATCATCAAAATATTGATTTGACTTACTGCCAAAGCTTCAAACATTTGTGCAGCTATCCCTGAATGAGAAATCATTCCAGAACCAACTACACTCACTTTCGCAATACCACTCTCTAATACTACTTCTCCCCAACCAAATTTAGCTGCTGCATTTGCCAAAATTTGATATGTAGCTTCTCCCTCTGGCTGAGAGACAGTAAAAGCCACATCACGAGTCAAAGATCCATTCACACTATGACAACGTTGGGATTGAATAATCATATCTACACTAATATTCTGCTGCGCCAACAAACCAAATATTTTGGCCGCTATTCCTGGACGATCGGGAACTTGACGCACTGCTAGTCTTGCTTGGTTTATATCCAAAGCAACTCCTCGCACTGGTGAGGGAACTTCTCCCAACTCAAGATCAGCAGAGCTCATGGAAATATCTGCAACATTCACATCAAATGCTAGAGACAAAGAATTAATTGCTTTTTCACAGTCTTCTGCATCAACTACACAACTGACCTTAACTTCCGAAGTAGAAATCATTACCATATTTATTCCTGCTGCTGCCAAAGTTTCAAACATTTTTGCTGCTACTCGTGGTCGCCCGATCATTCCCGCACCCACAAGGCTAACTTTGGCAATAGGTCGCTCTTCTGTTTTGACTTCTGGTTCGCCTAAACTGGGATAATAATTTTTTCCTAAAGCAGGCAGTATGGCATCCGCTACTGCTGCTACTTGTTTCAAAGCATCCTTCCTGACGGTAAAAGCAATATCATTAGTATTGCTTTCGTGAATAGATTGAATAATCAAATCTACATCTATCTTTTGTAGGGCAATGCTAGAAAATAATTTGGCTGCTACACCAGGGCGATCTGGAACGCGCAACATGGAAATTCCAGCTTGGTTAGTGTCATATTCTATGGCGTCTACGGGTTTAGTTAATTCTAAATCTTGCAAGGCAGGACGTTTGGGTATTGCTGAAACTACACGAGTACCTGGTGCATCGCTCCAACTGGATAAGACTACTAATGGAATTCCATAATTTCGAGCAATTTCAACAGCCCTAGGATGTAGCACTTTTGCTCCCAAGCTCGCCAACTCCAACATTTCATCACAGGTTATTTCCGACATTAACTGTGCTTCGGGTACTATGCGAGGATCGGTTGTTAAGATTCCAGGTACATCTGTATATATTTCACATCTTTCTGCTTGGAGTGCTGCAGCTAAAGCAACTGCGGAAGTATCCGAACCGCCTCTACCTAATGTTGTGATTTCTTGGTGGGGAGTCTGACTAATGCCTTGGAAACCTGCAACAACTACAACCTCTCCCAGTTGCAGATGTTCCTCTATACGTTCAGTTTGAATATGTAAAATACGAGCACGGGAATGTTGAGCTTCTGTGACTATTCCTACCTGGGCTCCGGTGAGGGAAATAGCTGGTACACCCAACTCTTGTAAGGCCATACTCATTAGAGCGATAGTAACTTGTTCCCCTGTAGATAGCAGCATATCCATTTCTCGGCGACAGGAGTTGGAGGAGATTTCGTTTGCTAGTTTGACTAGGGTATCTGTGGTTTTTCCCATGGCTGATACCACTACTACTATTGAGCGATCGCTAGCTGTTTTAGCAATACGTTGGGCCACTGCTTTAATCCTTTCCACAGACCCTACTGATGTGCCACCGTATTTTTGGACTATTAGCATATTGATGTGAGAATTAGATTATTAATATATAAATTGTCTTAATTTTACATTCTTGTGTTGAAACTTTTTAACTGGATTGACTATGGAGCTAAAGTTAGCTATAAACCTACAAATTGGGTATTATCTTCAAACCCTACCACTAGATTTTTGGATGACTTCTTTACCTAATTTCTTCAGGCAAATATGACTTAGGGATCGCTGGCCGTATGATACAGAAATGTCCCAAGGTATCCTTTATACTTGACCATATTGGTAAACCAAATATTAAAGACCAGTTGTTTGAACCCTGAAAATTACAAATTCAGGAACTGGCAGCATTTCCCAATGTTTATTGCAAGATATCAGGACTAGTAACTGAGGCCAATCATCAAAACTGGAATGAAAAACAGTTAAAACCTTATATAGATTGGACGATCACTTGTGTCGGTTGGGATCGAGTTCTCTATGGTGGTGATTGGCCCGTGTCTAAACTTGCTACCGAGTACCCTTGTTGGGTAGAAGTATTGAAATTAGCTATTCATGAATGTACTCCAGAACAAAAGCGTAAACTGTTTCAAGAAAATGCATTACACTTTTACCGACTAAATTAAACATCTCCAAAAAATACTGATTTTTAAATGGTAGCACAAGGATTTGAGAACCTTTTCGTGCTGTAGGTATAATAGACTTTTATATCTTTTTGTAGATGACCAAGTTTTTATCATTATTAATACCTTGGAAATTAAACCCTGCTTTATTGAATAATTTCTAATAAGTATCCAACTTAAATAAAATAAATGTTAGTTCTTCTTGAGCTAAAAATTAACCATTTTTCTTAAATAAATAGCTTTTTTATCTTCTAATTCGTCAATAAGTTGAGAATATACTATTCCGCCTGGTAATTTTTTTTCCAAATCAATTCGCAACTTTTGTATATTTAACAAAAACCCACCTCCTGTTCGTAAACGACCAGCTAATTTTTTTAATCCTTGATAGTTAGCTTCAATATCAGGAATATGATTGATTAACTCTAAGCGATCGCCACAACTAATAAAGAGCGAAACTTCTGCATTTGATATATAGCAACCCTAAATAGATCGCAAAAGATATAATGATAATAATAACATCTCCACTTCCCTAGACAAAAAATGAATATTTTAGATGAACTAGACGATTTTATAAATCAAACATGCATAGTCAAAAGAAATAAAAAGAGCCAAGGCACGTCAAAATGATTTTGTCGGGAAAATCCTACCGTAAAATTAAAGAATTATTAAATGTAACTCAGCAGTCTTATTAGTGAATGGAAAAATCAAGCAATGTTTCATGGTGTAGAAAGTTTAAAGCTTCAATATAAGGGAACAAAAGGTTACTTAAAAGCTGTCGAGAAAGAGCAAATAATTGAGTAAATGAGGACACAAATTTACCTAAGATTATCAGATTTGCAAAAATTTTTAAAAAAGCAATATGATGTAGTTTTTGATAGATTACAAAGTTATTATAACTTACTCAAAGAAGCGGGAATAACTTGGAAAAAAACTCACTCATATAAATCCAGCTAAAAACGAGGAATTAGTGAGAGCAAAAAAAAGTCAGGGAGAAACTATTGATAAAATGGTAATTCATTATGATTTTTTCGGGAAAATCCTACCATGAAATTAAAGAACTATTAAATGTAACTCAGCAGTTTTATTAGCGAATGAAAAAATCAAGCACTGTTTCATGGCGTAGAAAGTTTAAAGCTTCAATATAAGGGAACACAAGGTTACTTAAAGGTGGTCGAAAAAGAGCAAATAATTAAGTGAATGAGGGCACAAAATTACCTAAGATTATCAGATTTACAAAAATATTTAAAGAAGCAATATGATGTAGTTTTTGATATATTACAAAGTTATTATCGGGACTTTTTTGCTAATTGATTACCTCAGGTCCCAACTCAAACTCTGTAGGCGCCCTTTCTGTGGTCTAGCAAAATGAAAACAACTGTATAATAATTTTTTCCGAATCATTCATAAATTCACCATAAATATTTAGCTGTAGTACCAATAGTTATCTTAATTTTTCAGTTAATCTCTGAGTTTAATAAACAGATAAATATGACTTCTCAACTCTTACTGTTTTATGAATAACAATTAGAACTATTCA
Source organism: Trichodesmium sp. MAG_R02 (assembly GCA_023356605.1). Taxonomy (GTDB): domain Bacteria; phylum Cyanobacteriota; class Cyanobacteriia; order Cyanobacteriales; family Microcoleaceae; genus Trichodesmium. Next base: position 10,852 of record JAKQYE010000181.1, read on the forward strand.
GGAATTTGCCATAAATTTTCAGCTTCAGTGCCAGCAGTTCTCATCCTCAACTTTTGACTTAATCTCTGAGTTTGAGAAACTGAGAAGTGTGACTTCCAATCTCCCACTTTTCCTTTACGAATAAATGGAGTCATATTAGGAGGCCGTTGACTAGACCAACGACTTTGATTCTGACTCATGCTAGTAAAACTTGTATGGTGAAGAATGCTTTCTAGAATTTGTGTATTTTGAACTTTTTCTACATAATTATCGCCTAAAAATTTGGCAATGGCAATAATATTTATTTTCGGGTTATTTTTCATAGATTCATAGGTTAAAAAAAGAACATTTTGATCATTTTTATGCTGTACCCAAGAAAGCAAATTATCGAAATAATCTCCACAGTCTACTTCTCCATTAATAAAACATTCAAAAAAATCATCAAATGTACCTTCAGCAAAATCATAATGTTTGATAAATCCTTGAGTATGATAATAAAAAGAAACAGCACAGTCGAAAGGATTACGAGCTATATATATATATTTTGAATCAGGATTATAGGGATTTAAATCATAAGTTAAATGGGTCTTAATAAAACGAGGTTCAGATAAAGATTTCACAAAATCACTTCCTACCTCTTCCAGATGAGGAACTTCTAAATTAATATTTTTATCTAAAGGTAATGGTTTTCCATCATGGGATAGCATCCAAACAATATGTTGAGTCCAAGTTGTTCCACATTTAGGATAAGTAACAATAAAAGTGTCTCTTGCTTGAGCTTGATATGTAAATCCAGAATCAAAATTTTCTGGAGAAAATCCCATTGGTAGGCGAAAATTTTTATGCAGTGTGTAGCTGGGTTTTATGCTTTGTTTCATAAAGGTATACTCCTGGTTATTTTAGTTACTAGTAATCAGTATTTCTGAATGATTTTTACAATTATATTAAACTTCATTTAATTATACAAAATATCAAAAGTATTGCTACATCTTCTTGATATTAGGGAGCCGGGTTTGAGCAAATAATACCGTTCTCAAAAACTTTACTAGTAAGCATTCAGGTATCGGCTACCAGGAGGAATTAGCCTCCAATAGAAATTAAATTAGCCTCCAATAAAAATTAAAATTTTCACAAGAAAAATAAGCATTCAGCTATTAGTTAAAAGGAGGAATTAGCTTTCAATAATAATTAAAGTTTCCACAGGAAAAATAAGCATTCAGCTGTCAGCTAAAAGTAGGAATTAGCTTCCAAGAATAATTAAAAACTCGACACCGAAAAGATGATCAGCTAAACTTAGTAATTTTAGGACTTACCCATTAACCCTATTGGTAGGGCGTGTTTGGCTTCGCCACATGAAAAGCGCACTTTGTAACAGACCAAGGCTCTATATATAGTACCTTTGGGTAGGTCCTGTAATTTATTACTTTCATGCATCTTTTTGCGCAGCACGACCTAGGCAAAGTCTTCGGGTTGAATGCTGAATGCTTACCTTCACTATACTTGAGTTTTCTATTTCTAAATACTATTTATTGAGGTAGTTTTGTTGTTAAGTAACCTCTGTGATTTTTCGAGTTATTTTTACCACCTTTGTTAAGTTTTAGTAGGTTTGGTGGTTTCAGGTTTCAGGTTATAGTTATTTTCAATAAAAATGAGATACTATCTGGCACAATAATTACGAATAATTTCCAAATCGATATGTATTGATAGGTGAATACATTCAAGCTATTTTTAATGCACTAAAATCATGCTCTATGTAATTTAAATTAGGAGAGTGTTTTGGTGAAAATAGTAATTGATGAAACCCTGCTTATACTAATTCTCTAATAACGTTTTTTCTATGAATTGGTGAATTATCCATAATTAGTACACTGGGAATTTTTAATAATGGTAATAAATGTCAATTTAACCATTGTTCAAATCCCACGGCATTTAGGTTTCGTTTAAATATAATTGGTGCCATTAATTTTTTTTCCTTTTTTCTTCTACCGACTACTAAATTTTCTCTTTTTCCCCGTTTTCTTTATTAGTCATCATAAACTTTTCCCCCTTTTTTTGACCAGACATAAATACAGTCTTGATTATCTTAAAATTCTGATTTATCAATAAATACAAGACTTTAATTTATGATTTTTTTGATAAAATTTCATAGTTTATGATAGTATTTTATTCTTCATTCTCTATTTCATTCTCTATTTCTTTCTCTATAAAAAATTTGTTTTTTTTATCTGGTAATTTTCATTCTTTTCAAAGGATAAAATATAGCTTTAGGATTAACTACATTTTTTTTATCTCTGTCTGTCAATTATCGAATCTGGATTTTGTTTTACATCTTTTTCTAATTCTTTCCAATCTACTTTTTTCGATAACTTTTTACCTGAGTTGTTTCCAATTTTGGGTGAGATAACTATCTATATATCAAAGCTCTTCTTCTCCCAAACGTATGAGCTGCTTCGGTAATCATACCGCCATTTTCTAAAAAAATTATTACTTTTTGTATTAAGTATAAACTGTAAGGCATAGTTCAAAATAGTTTCTAGTTGACTTAATTTTATTATACTCAATTTTTGTTTCAATCTTAATTAAAATGACTATAACAGCAAAAATAGAAAATGATTCAAGTAAAAAGTTATCGAGATTTAACGGTGTGGCCAAAATC
>JAKQYE010000182.1 GCA_023356605.1 Trichodesmium sp. MAG_R02
CCACCATCAATGGCCTTAATAACTTTTTGTCTTAAGTCATAGCTATAAGGAGAAGGCATAATCTTTCCTAGATAATTTTTCGAGCATTATGTCCTAATCTTTGCTTCGACTGCTATAAAATCTCTAGAGCGCCTTTTTTATCTAAATGTTGCTAGAAGACCCGCACTCTCCTGTAGGGGAGCGTCGGCATGAATGCCAATCAATCTTGCCGTTTTACAAATAATCTGTTACGACATGGACGTTGGAAAGTACGTAGTAGATACTTAAAAAAGCATACAAATTTAGATTTTACTCAAATCTTCAGTACTGTTAGTCTGCTGAGGATAACTCTGGGCTGTGTGCGTTTAGTCTATAACTTTGCCTTAGTTGCTAGGACTTACAGTATTTTTCATGTCCCTCGACCACAGTAGGGACGCCCTTATGCAACGTCCCTACAAGGTTTTGGTTATGGCGATGTAGTTCATCAATTTGAAAAGCGCTGTAAGCTTAGTATGAACACCGAGAACGAGTAGGTTACAAACAAACCTCAGTTATAGAGGAGCCTCCCAAGGATGTCAAATTTAATAAACTACTTATATAGCATCTTAAATGATTTATAAAATCACTAGGCTTGTTAAAAATAGCTTTAACTATTGTGCCTCTAGCATAAATGTCTCTTGTCCATTGCCCGTTGCCTATTCCCTATTCCGAAGAATTGGTAAGATTTTGGACATAGATAAAATATGGTCTATATATTACCCAACAGAGATGAGAAAAAGTCTATGTGGAGTAATTAAGTTAAGTTACTTACGAAATAATTTTAGTTATACCCACTGTACAGTATAAGGCTCTTTTTGAGAGTTGGGAACTTTATCCACATATACCAATCTTGAATCAGTTGAACGGACTACCATTTCTCCATTTATCAAAGCTTCTCGCCATTGTCTTCCTGTCTTCCAAGCCAAAAACTTCACCCCACTCCAACGAGGATTAAGTGGGTATCCTACAAATCCAGAGCGCAGTGCAGGAATATAAGAATTTTTGAGTTTAGTATCGACTAAGATTTCTTCTGTTAGTTTAACTACTTTGAGGTTGTAATTTTGTTGCTTAAACATGGGATTCACCTCCTACTTAAATATTTTCTTAACTATTCTTAACATATCATAACTACAGATATTAAACAAATCTATATCTACTAAATTAAACTTCACCTAAGATTAGATTAATTCAGGAAAGTAATCTAACTTTTTTAGAGATAGAACTATCTTTTGCAGAGTTGGCATTGAGGAAATATACTAATGATTTAGAAAAAATAAAATTTTTGCTGTTTAATATATAAGCATTGAGCTATCAGCTAGAAGGAGGAATTAGCCTCCAAAAAGAATTAAAAGTCTGACAGGAAAAAGATGTTGAGTTTTACGTAAGTAATTTATTACTTTTAAATGACCTATGTAGATAATCTGGAAAGTTTAAAATATCAAAAAAAGGAAGGAAATTACGAAAAAGCAACTATTGAATTGATAGAACTATTATTAAAAATAGTTACTCAAGAGTCAAAAGAATTAGGCTATGAATTTGGCATCCTGACAGCTAAAAGTTTTGGTGGTCAAGATGCACATAGGTTTTATTATTAAAATTTGTACCTTATATACTTGGAACTCGCTCTAATTTATAGTTCTTTTAAATAATAATGAAACACTCTTTTTTTGCTGAAACTTACTTATAGCAAGAAATATTTGTGTTAATCTAAACTAAAACAACTATAACTATATTCAAGATTATAGTTATAGCAATCTCCAGTTAATTTTTAACTGAAAACCTCTGAAACTTTGACTTCTTACTTCTGACTTCTGAGTCTTAACTGCCACCAAAATTCTACAAATTAAAGCAGGATGGTATATCTATTTGATTGGCGTAGACTGAGTAGTATCCTCATCCAACATTGTCGCCGATAACCTCCTTCTCCCACCATATTTTTGTTTAATTTGTTTCGCCTTAGTTACTAACTCCCCACCTTTTTCCGGGTTGACCATCGCCACAAAAGCTGAATTTTCTCCCCAGGGTCTAGGGGTATTTCTTCTCCTTCTGGCCAAAAGCCATAACTAATCATTTCTTCCAGGATTAATTATTCCTGGGCTATTTCACGAATATGAGCATATAGTTCTTTGCGAGAACCTGGCTGATGGGTCATTTCAGTTATCAGTTATAGCAAATGTGCTTATGACAAATTACTTAATCCAAATCTTTCTAACTCTTCTGGTTCCTCCCTTCTGTCTTACCATTTTAAGAAACCTCTTATGTAAGCTGGATTTAGTATTATCAGTACATCCAGTAATAGGTAGGCCTAAAAATTCAAAATTTCCTTTTTTTATTCTCTTGAAAGGGTAAGCTATTAAGCTTATTTATTTGGTGATTTTAAGTGAAAAATTAGAATTAAAAAATTATTTATCGTAACTAGTATTTAGCTATTAGGTTGTTTTAAATTCAAAATTTATGAACTTAATTTCCCACATCAAAGATTGACATATTAAAAAGAATGAATTTAGGAGATTATCCAAATTAGTTCTTCCTTATTCAAATTAATCCTATTTTTTTCAGGGCTTTTTCTGCTGCACTTTTTTCCGCTTCCTGTTTACGATGTCCTGTACCAACACCATATAACTTTCCTTTAACTCTAACTTCAGCAGTAAATGTTTTAGCATGATCTGGACCGTCTCCATTATTAGATTGATATTTAGGATTTTCTCTGAATTTTGCCAATGCCCATTGTTGAAATTTACCTTTAGTGTCTACTAAATCATTTGGCGCTGAATTATCCTCAGAATTAGGACAAACTATATCATCTGCAAGAGGTTGAAAAAGTCTTTTTACAAAGGGTCGAACTTTTGTTAAACTTGAGTCGAGAAAATAGGCTCCAATTATTGCTTCAAAAGTGTCACTAAGTAAGGCTGGATTTTTCCTACCCCCATCTTTTTCGGCACCTTTACCTAAGAGCATTTTTTCACCAATTCCCAATTGAACTGCAAATTTTGACAATTGTTTTTCATCTACTAACAGCGAACGGATACGAGTAAGTTCTTTAGGTTTGAGATTGTGGTCTTCTTTGTACCTTCTATATAACAATTCTCCTACTAAGAAGCCCAGTACGGCATCACCGATAAATTCTAGGCTCTCGTTATCTTCTTCATCGTTATAATTTTCGTTTAAATAGGAACGGTGTGTTAGGGCTTGTTTAAGGAGTTCTGGATTTTTAAACTCTGGTATTTTATCTATCATTTGCCTGTTTTAAATTTATTTATATTTATCTATACTAATCCTTCTCGTTTCAATTTAGCTAGTGCATTTTTTTGAGTTATTTGTTTACTACTACCTTTACCTTTGCTATAGTCTTTATAGTTAATAAAAACCACCAGTATATATACTTATTAATGGTCATGAATACTATATATTTCAATTCACATTTAGCTTCAGTTTTAAACTTTTCTTGCACTAGCTCTTTAAGGCTTTATCTCATGCCATTTATCAATAACTTTTAACCCATACATATCTTGAGTAGAGGATTAAGGGAATAGGGGAAGAGGGGAGAAGTAAATAGAAAAGAAATTAACACACTCCTGGCTAATATCAAAAAGGTTATGCAGTCTATAGCGCTCCTTTTTAAATAGTGAAAGACAGAGACTGAGAGACTGATTTTATACAGGAGGCAGGAGACACTTATGTTGAAGAAACAAGAGTTGGAGCTATATTTTAAGAAAGTTGGTGATTTTAGATAATGATTTAGGATTGCTGTGGCATTATTTTTGAGAATTGGTATAAAGAATTTATGCTTTTCCTAACTGGGAGAACGAAGGGTATTACCCTTATTATTGTTGCACTCAAAACAACTAAGTCTGAGGTTTTTTAGGGAATTAAAACCCCCTATATTGTTAGGACGCAAATCTTCGATTGTTAGATTTTTTTGTTCTAAAGATTTACCAAAATACTAAAAATAATAAGCAAATTCTTTTCTTCGTTGCTGTTTCTTTTTTTTCTTCTGTTTAGGATTCATTTTGCTGATATTTCCTATGGCTAATTGTGCACAACAGCGTCGGAAAATTAGATATCTATTCCTCATAGTTTGTGAATCAACAGACTCCTGTCTCTTGAGCTAAAATTCTCAATAAATAGAAATTAAGAATGAGAAATAATATTATCCTGAATCACTAAATAATATAATCAAATATGAATCACTCAAATTAAGCAAATACTATATAAATGGTACTAGATTAAGCTAATGTCTCATCAATGGTAGATAGGCATACGGTATACTTATTGCTTTTCTCTGATTTGTAGTTACTATCTAGTAGAAAAAAATCTTAAAAGTTTTAGTTAAATAGAAACCTGATTTGTTAATATTAGATTTTCGGGTTAGTCTATAGACAACCTTTATTCCTTCTTGAATCTTTGCTTAAATAAATAATTATTAACATTACAGATTAATAATTATTAACATTACAGATTAGTTCCAATTATAGATATAGACAAATACATCCTACACATTTACTATAGATGAGACAGTAGCTAATAAATAATCATAGATAATACTATCTATAGAGATAATAGTATCTTATGACTTATTACTTATGAGTATAGCAAAAAGATAAAATATTTGTCAATATTTCTCAGATTCATTTTTAGGGGGTGCGACCCTTCATGGCCTATTGAAATTTGGCCTCAAATTAATTTACTAATAATTTGACTTACTAAGTTAAAAGCGATCGCTCATCAATAATTTAAGAGTCAAATTTACTAGCTATCGGCGGTCAAGAGTTAGATACTTAAGGAGACTTAATAGTTGAATGCTGAAAGTTTTTATCAAGATATTTTTGACAAGATTTTTAGAAAATCTCCCACAACTACATCCCTATTAACTGCTTTTAATATAGGTACATGAACAAAAATACATTTACTTTTTAAACAACCTTCATGAAGATACTTTAAGACCGAATAATATAAATCTTCACAGACAAATTTGCCCGCATCTTGACTAATCTCTGTTCTATCTAAACCTACCAGTAATTTTGACAAATTAACAGAAGTTCTAATCATTTCTGAGCCAGAATTTGCCTGAGATTCTATTGTTAGAATTTCTCGTTTTTCTGCCATCCCACAACAAATAATTATATCGGGCTGAAATTTTTCTATTCGAGAAATTACGATTTCTGGAGCTTTTTCTGAATCAACAGGCAACTTTCTGATAAAATTTAGACAATAATCAGTTAATTCTTGAGAAGATATCAAGGCTAGTAAATCATCAGAAGAATTAGATTTATGTTCAGGTTTCCAAATATCAAATGATGTGAGTAAAACTTTTCTTTCCATCTTTAAATTCTGACTAAATTAGAAAAATTTTAAATCCTTTAAATAATACTAATTTTTTGACTATAATATTAAAGTTCCTAAATCCAAAATAAAGAAAATTAATTTATGCCGAATATTGCAGTTATAGATTACGATATGGGCAACTTGCATTCTGTTTGTAAGGGTTTAGAAAAAGCAGGAGCTAACCCTAAAATTACAGATTCTCCGATGGAAATAGACAAAGCTGATGCAGTTATTTTACCGGGGGTGGGGTCTTTTGATCCGGCAGTACAACATTTAAGAACGCGCAACTTAGAAATACCTATTAAACAAATTATTGCTTCTGGAAAACCATTTTTGGGTATATGTTTAGGCTTACAAATATTATTTGAAAGTAGCGAAGAGGGTCGAGAAGCAGGTTTAGGAATACTTGCTGGAAAGGTGCGTCGCTTTAAATCTGAACCTGACCTGACAATTCCACAAATGGGTTGGAATCAACTACAATTTATTCAGTCAGAGCATCTTTTGTGGAGTGAAATAGGTTCTCAACCTTGGGTATATTTTGTTCATTCTTATTATGTTGACCCCACAGAGTCTCATGTTACTGCAGCAACTGTTACCCACGGTCATCAAACTGTTACTGCAGCGGTAGGAAAGGATAATTTAATGGCGGTACAATTTCACCCTGAAAAATCGGCCACTACTGGACTCAAAATTTTGTCCAATTTTGTTGGTAAGGTTATTCCTAAAAATTTGGCAATAGCTACTTAGATGACTATTACTTTTAATGCTGAGTGAAAAGAAGTTCTATCCCCTGTCTTTTAATAGCATTGATGTTAAACTATCAATTTAGTATAGCGCTATAGTTTCTGATATCTTATAGATATGGATTTTTTGTGGAATTCCTTTTTGAAGCTCTTAAAATATCTTAACTTTCTGCTTAGGTCCTTTTTTTATATGAATTTAAGAATATATGGGAACCGTCAATTAAAAACTTTACCAGGAATGGCCACTCGTCCGACTTTGGCTAAGGTGCGAGAGGCTGTCTTTAATATCTGGCAAGGTAATATATCTGGATGTCGATGGCTGGATATATGTGCTGGGGTGGGTTCTATGGGAGCAGAGGCTTTATGTAGAGGAGCATCAAGAGCGATCGCTATTGAAGAAGATGGCCCTGCTTGCGGTGTGATTCGTCAAAATTGGCAGATGGTGGCCAGTTTGTCCCAGGAATTTCAGGTGTTGCGGGGAGATGTTTTGAAACGGTTAAAAGTGCTGGTAGGCCAGCAGTTTGATTTGATTTATTTTGATCCCCCTTATGGTAGTGGTCTGTATCAACCAGTACTGGAGGCGATCGCTCAATATCAACTTCTAGCACCAACCAGCGAGCTAGCAGTGGAACATAGTCCTGAAAGATGGCCTGTCAAATCTGTTCCTACCTTAGAGATTTGTCGGGAGAAAGTCTATGGCAATACGGCTTTGACTTTCTTTTGTCTTTTTCAGGACTGAATATTGATTATCTGAGTGCAACATTTAACCTATTCAAGGCTATGGACCTTGAATCTGTATAACATCGGTCTTTAATTATTTAATTGGTTGCCTCGCTTATATTGTTGATAAGCTGCAAAAAATAGTCCTGCTAATGTTACGAGGATTAGACCTAGTACAATTCCAGAAAGTAATGGTTCTACCACGAAGCCAACTCCTTTGATTAAATTTTTGTTTGTTATTAATCAATACTACTATTTTCTAGGAAAACTCAGTTAGAGATTATTTTTGACTTTTGACTTACCCATAATACTATTGCTCCTGTCTAATATTAAAAAAAAGAAATTAAAAATACAAATAATATAGTGGATTCAAGTTAGAGGTTATTAGAGATTTGTCGGAAAAAATTAAAACTGTTAAGATCCATTAACAGATGTTAAAATTTAAATTTTATCGTAAATAATTGTTGAGATATTGAAGATTTTGGATAACCAACTTGCTGACACCAAAAAAGGGGTCTTACGGCAGTGGATCAGCTTAGTTGGCCTGGCTCTCCTAGTGGTAATCTTATTGATATTTCTAGAAGTTAAGCCATTTCAAGTTCTTGATCCTTATAGCAAAAATGTATTGTCTCTCCAAGGAGATCCAGTAAAAGGCAAAGGTATTTTTGAAATGAACTGTGCAGGTTGTCACGAATCAACGATAAATAGTCAGGTAGGACCGAGTTTAGAAAGAATTTCTCAACGTAAGTCGGATTTGGGAATTATTAACCAAGTAATTAGTGGTCAAACACCACCTATGCCCCAATTCCAGCCCAGTGAGGAGGAAATGGCCGACATATTAAGCTATTTAAAAAAAATATGACTGAAAATCAAATAGGGGGTTGCCAAAATATATTTAGCTTTGCTATATTAGGAGACGTTGCCGGTGTAGCTCAGTTGGTAGAGCACTCGACTTGTAATCGAACGGTCAGGAGTTCGAGTCTCCTCACCGGCTTCTTCTCTATAATTACTGAATTGTGGGCTTTAGTCGGGGTTTCAAGTAGGATTTCTACTACGAAACTCGGAGAGTGTCTATTCCCTGAGTTTTTGATTACTGTTACTGACTAATGGAACTAATAGTGGTTTCCTTGACCAAACAATTTTTAGCTGTTCTATTTTGGCCCTCCTATACCTGATGCTGACTAACTTTAAATCTACTTTTTGTATACCTGACTGTTGGCTTTGAGTTTCTAATCTTAAATTGCCGAAAAATTGGGTTTAAAGCCTCGCCCTTCTTGGACAACTTTTTGGTTGATTTTTTTCACAGGTTATGTTATTGCGCTTTTTAGTTCCCAAGAAGTATATTGGTCGCGGGTGGGTTGACTGAGATAAAAAAACGGAGCTGGAGGTAAGTGTAAGACTACTGCTGAAGTAGCGGCAGCCTGTGAAAGGTTAACTGGCTGAGGTGCTACGGCTCGGTATTAATACCTGTGTCTTTTGGCCAGGGATGATGTGAAAGGGCTTTTGAGATTGATAAACTATATCGTCACAAGGAAAACTTTGTAGGGATTTTCCATGGATGGTTCCTACTGTGGTCTAATAAAATGAAGGCTGCTGTGGTTCTTCTTGGAGCCTAATTTTTACCCCTGCCAGAGATTTCGGGAATATCCCAGGTGGCTTTGAGCAGATATAATCTATGATTGTACACAAACCTAGAAAAGCCAGCACAGCCAGCAAAAAAGCTCTTCTCTTTGTTATTAAGCTTTAATTCTCTTTTTATTGCGTACATGGTTACCTCTTCGACATTACTCGGAGCTAATACCTCGACGTCCCTGGTGTGTTAGCATTGAATCTCTTGTTGACATTCTAGGTAGTTGTCTAGTTTTTCGTCAAGTTTTTCGTCAAGTTTCTCCTTGAGCTTTTTCTTATAATTCCTAGTTCCATATAGACGACAACTAAAGCAATAAATGATGGCCATCATATCCTCAACCAGTTCTTGTTGTGGAGATAATGAATCATTATTAGCTACAATTATCTTTGTACCATTTATGGTTGCTATTTGTTCTACTAAATCAAAGGCGAATCGACATAATCTATCTTTATGTGCCACGTAAATAGATTCAACTTGTCCTGTCATAACTTGTGATAACAGTGTTATAAATTTTTTCCGTTTAAAATTTAATCCCCCACCTATTTCTTTTATTATTTTATCTATGGTTATCCCATTAGCCGTACAGAATTCTTTCATTGCTTCGGCTTGGTTAGATAGTTCGGATTTTTGAGCATTTGAGGAAACCCGACAATAAATTACATTAATACGGGGGTTTTTTACTATTCCTTTAATTTGATTAATGTGTTCATCTGTATAGTACCGATGACCCCCTATCGTTCTTAATGGCTTCAGTTTTCCAGAAGAGTCCCATCGATGTAATGTTTTGACACTGACTCCGGCTAAATCAGCAAATTCATTCGGTCTATAGTGCATCCTAGATATTATGTACAGGTATGTCTAGTATTGTACAGGTTTTTGTCTTCTAGAAAAAGCTCTTTTTGATAAAATGGATTTTTAATTCACAAGGTGATAGTATGGTTTGTGGAAAGGATTAACTGAAAAGTTGCTCTGGAAGGGCGAGGCTTTAAACCCAATTTTTTGGTGAATATGAAAAAACGTCAATTAGGAAGTACGGATATCAAAATTAGTGAAGTTGGTTTGGGTACTTGGCAAATGTCGGGGGATGTTTGGGGGAAAAAGACTGAGGCGGAATATTGTCGGGGGATGGAGGCGGCAATAGAGGCGGGTATTGATTATTTTGATACGGCTTTAGAATACGGCAATGGCTATTGTGAGCAGGTGGTGGGGAAGGTATTACGGGGATTTCCTTCTGTGGTTATTTCTAGTAAAATACCTCCTCAATGTGATGAATGGTCCGCAAAACCTCAAGGTAATATTGATGATTATTTTTCCCCTGCTTGGATAAGTAAATGTTGCGAGACCACACTTAAAAATTTGCGGCGAGACTGTGTTGATATTTTGTTTTTGCATACTTGGAATGTGGCTTGGGGCGATCGCACGGAATGGTATGAAGCGATGGTTAAGCTAAAGGAACAGGGAAAAATTAGAGCGATCGGTGTTTCTGTTGGCGATCGGCGTGCTTCTGAAGCGAATAGTCATATCGAAGCGGGACGGATAGATGTGGTGATGGCTGTTTACAATGTCTTGGAGCAGGAGCCAGAATATACTCTGTTTCCCATGGCTAAAAAACATCAGGTGGGGATCGTGGCACGTTGTCCGTTTAGTTCTGGTGCATTAGTGAGTGATTGGACATCTTCTCAGAAGTTTCCTGATGGGGACTGGCGGGGTTTATGGACTCCGGATGATTGGGTGGCTAAACACATAGAAATGGTGGATTATATTAAACCGATGGTCAAAAATACTAATTTATCTATGTCGGCTATAGGGTTAAAGTATATTTTGAACCATCAAACGGTTACTTCGGTTATTCCTGGTTCATCTAGTCCGGAACATATTCGCAATAATGCTTCTGTGACTGCATTACCTAATCTTTCGGAAGATATATTGGGACAATTGCAACAACTTTGGTTGGATGGTAAGGTACATGGAATGTACAATGGCGGCAGTTAGTAAGGTGATCTACTAATTTAGAATTTAGAATTTAGAATTTAGAATTAGTTGTTTATAGGGGTTTGTAACGGAATGTAGAGATGTTGCGTGATGCAACGTCCCCACTTTTGTCTACCGTGCAGGAAAAATGCTTTATACGGAGCTCATTCAATAAAGTTGGGGTCTACAGCGGTTTTCATTTTAGTACACCACAGTAGGGAGGTTTCATGGAACCTGCCTACAAGGTTTTGGTTGTGACGATGTGGTTTATCAATCTGAAAAGCCCTGTAACATTATATCCGGTTGGATAGGTATAAATAAATTGATAAGTAGGGACAAATGGCTGTTTCGCTGCGCAACATGAAACGCTTCTACAGGAGTTAGGAGGGAAGGGGAGGAAGTTTTTTTATTACTAATTATAATTATGTAGACATAATTTAATATATTTATGCTACAAAAACACTACATTGAATCTCAAAAAATTTTTGACCCGCTAAAGCGGGAAATCTAAGAAAAAAGAAAAACAGGGTAAAGGGCAAAAGGGGAAAAGAGAAAAGGGTTAAAGAGTTCTCCCGCCATCCCAGACAACACGAAAACCAGTATTGTTGTAGCGGTCGTCGCGCCAATTATAGCTGCTGCGAATCGCAGAGCGGCAATTAGTAGGATCGTAGTCCCAAGAACCGCCCCGCAGTCGGGTATAATTTTTAGTAGTAATTTTGTACATCATTATATCTACCCAAGCGCTTCCATCTGTAGGAGCTCCTACATAGTTATCGTGACGATCATCAGTAGACCATTCCCACACGTTTCCATGCATATCATATAATCCAAAAGCATTAGGAGGAAATTGACCTACAGGAGTTGTTTGTTCTCTATATTCTCCTTTTGGCCCATCACCGTAAGAATAGTTGCCATTATAGTTAACTAACTCTGGTGTTATAGTTTCTCCAAAGTAGAAAGGTGTAGTGGTTCCTGCACGACAAGCATATTCCCATTCTGCTTCACTGGGCAGTCTATAATTCCTTCCTCTTAGTTTCGATAGTCTTTTACAGAATTCTGCAGCTTCATACGAATTCACACGCTCAACTGGTCTTTGCCATCTATCTATGTCTTGGTATGGTTTTTTGAAGCGAGATGGCTCTGGCTCTAAGTCTAAATTTACTTTCAAGTCTGTCCGAGAGGCGATCGCTTTCCACTGTCCTTGAGTTACCGGATATTTGGCCATAAAGAACGAAGGGACAGTCACATCATGTTGGGGCCATTCATTATGTCTGCTACCTTCTTCACTTTCAGGAGAACCCATAGTAAAAGTACCCCCAGGAATAAGCACCATTTCTAGGCTAATACCATCCGCAATAATTTCGCTGAAATAAGAAGCAGTGTAGGGTCTCCTGTAAATAATTCCTCCACGTTGGTCAACAGTAGAAGCTTCAAAACTCCACTCTTGTAATTCTTCCTCAAGTTGGTCAACAGCAACAGTAGGAGCTTCAAAATTCCAGTCTTGTAATTCTTCCTCAAATTGTTTAACAGTAGAAACTTCTTGTTCAATAGTAGGAGCTTCTTGTTCAACAGTAAAAGCTTCAAAACTCGATTCTTGTAATTCTTCCCCAAGTTCAAATTCATGATCTTCAAAAGTTGGAGGAATATATGAATTTACATAACATACTACGCGAAAACCAGCATTGACGCTGTGGACGTCGCGCCTAACATAGAGGAAGCGAAACGCAGAACGGCAACACTTAGGACTGTTGGCCCAAGAACCGCCCCGCAGCGGTGATCGATCTTTGTTTCTATTTAGCCAAATGATGCCATCTGTAGGAGCATTTTGATAATTCTTATGCCATTCATCAGCACACCATTCCCTCACGTTTCCATGCATATCATATAATCCAAAAGCATTAGGAGGAAATTGACCTACAGGAGTTGTTTGTTCTCTACATTTTCCTTTTGGCCCATCGCCGTAAGTATAGTTGCCGTCATAGTTAACTAACTCAGGTGTTATAGTTTCTCCAAAGTAGAAAGGTGTAGTGGTTCCTGCACGACAAGCATATTCCCACTCTGCTTCACTGGGCAGTCTATAATTCCTTCCTCTTAGTTTCGATAGTCTTTTACAGAATTCTGCAGCTTCATACCAATTCACAAACTCAACTGGTCTCTCCCATCTATCTATACCTTGGTATGGTTTCTGAAAATTAGATGGTTCTGGGTCTAGGTCTAATTTTACTTTCAAGTCTGTCCGAGAGGCGATCTCTCTCCACTGTCCTTGAGTAACCGGATATTTGGCCATAAAGAACGAAGGGACAGTCACATCATGTTGGGGGCGTTCATTATCTCCGCTACGTTCTTCACTTTCAGGAGAACCCATAGTAAAAGTACCCCCAGGAATAAGCACCATTTCTAGGCTAATACCATCCGCAATAATTTCGCTGAAATAAGAAACACTGTAGGTTTTCCTGTGGAGAATTTCTCCACGTTGGTCAACAGTAGGAGTGTCAAAGCTCCACTCTTGTAATTCTTCCTCAATTTCATCATTTTCAAGAGTTTGAGGAATATATGAATTTACATATTGAGAAGATAAAAAGAATTGTAGAGCTTCTAATTTAGAGCCTTTTCTAGATTCAAATAAATCTGGGTTTTTAGTTTCAAATTTACGAAATATATTAGTTAAGCGACCCCTAATAGCTGAAGTTGAACTGAGAAGTTTTTGAGCCACTTCAGAAATAGAAAGAAATTCTTGGGAACTTGGGAATAGATGAATTAAAGTTTCTGTTTGAATAGAACTTAAATGATACTCTTGAGCCACATTTTCCAGAAAATCTATCCAATTTATAGATTCTCCTGGAACCTCAGA
>JAKQYE010000183.1:0-11542 GCA_023356605.1 Trichodesmium sp. MAG_R02
ACAACAGCCGTTCCTTGCACTTCTTCTTAGGTGCATGGCCAGTAGTAGGAATATGGTTCACAGCATTAGGTGTGAGCACAATGGCCTTCAACTTAAACGGTTTCAACTTCAACCAGTCCATCATCGACTCTAGTGGTCGTGTAATTAATACTTGGGCAGACATCATTAACCGCGCTAACTTAGGAATGGAAGTAATGCACGAGCGTAACGCTCATAACTTCCCTCTAGATTTAGCAGCAGTAGAAGCTCCTGCTATCAAGGGTTAATTTTTAACTGATTAATTCAAAG
Source organism: Trichodesmium sp. MAG_R02 (assembly GCA_023356605.1). Classification (GTDB taxonomy): domain Bacteria; phylum Cyanobacteriota; class Cyanobacteriia; order Cyanobacteriales; family Microcoleaceae; genus Trichodesmium. The sequence continues at coordinate 289 of JAKQYE010000183.1, forward strand.
AAAAGGCTCTCCAGATGGAGGGCTTTTTTTTATGATAATTACTTAATAGTTGAAGCTTCAGATATAGTCATTTTATAGCGGTTTTCAAATTGATGAACTACATCATCATAACCAAAACCTTGTAGGGACGTTGCATGCAACGTCCTTACTGTGGTTTACCAACATGAAAACTGCTGTAATTTAGATTGAGACAAGTATTTCTTGCTATAACTCGCGTTTGGTGCAGAAAAAGTTTTCCATTCTTATTTCAAGTGACTATAAGTATAGCATCATAGTAGTTTAACTTAAGAATGAGACAAAAAGACTGTAAGATTGAAGAGAGAAGGTATGGGAGTAGAAATCATGGCTTATGGTTTAGATTTAAGACAAAAAGTAATAAATTATATAGAAAATGGTGGTAGAGTCACTAAAGTGGCACAAGTTTTTGGAATAGGAAGAGCGTCAATATACAGATGGCTGGAGAGAAAGGAACTGGCAGCAACAAAGGTAAAATATTGAATCTCGATCGCTAGATATAAGAGAATTGTAAATAGATATACAAGAAAATCCAGAAGCTAGATTAAAACAGAGAGCTAAAAAATTAGGCGTAAGTACAACTGCAATTTTTAAGGCTATCAAAACAATAAAAATAACCAGAAAAAAGAAGAACTACGTTATCGAGAAAGAAGTAGATAATAATGGATAAAATATTATCAGGATTGACGTAAATTAATTAAAATATATGGGAGTGAAAGTTTAGTATTAGTTGATGAGTTAGGATTTGAATAATTTCTAGATTGTATTTATCTGTGGTCAAAAAGAGGGAAAAAAAATTATGGAGATAGGCAAGGAAAGAGGGGAAAAAGATAAAATTTAGTCCCAGGTAGAAGAAAAGGAAAAAAAGATTTAATCGCACCAATGGTATTCATAGGAAGTTTTAATGCAGAAATTTTTAAAGGCTAGTTATCAATATATAAAGAATTGTAAGTAATTTTCTTATAAAAACTTAGTTATTAATAAACTTTATTTATGTTAAGTTCTAGAACGAAGATTTTTTGTATAAGTCTCTTTGAAAATGTAAATATACATAAAGATATATCAATATCTGCGGAACGTCGGTTTAATGATTGGGCATGGAGATATAAAATGGTTTACCATTTAATATCTTGGTCCACGATAAGATTTTTAGGAGTATTAACTTAATATAGTCATTTTAAATAAGAATGGAAAACCTTTTCTGCTGAAACTCAGTTACAGCAAGAAATACTTGTCTCAATATAAATTAAAATAATTATAAAAGAATAATGGTAAATAATTTGGTAATTATACTATTAGGCAAGATAAACTAACCCATAAATGAGATCCATGTCTAACCAAGCTTAAAACTATTTTCATGTTATTTGAGGCTTTGTATTATTTTTATAGAGTAGTCGAAGCAATACAGGAAAAGGTTACAAAATACCCTAATGCACCCCATCTGCCCCTCTATTTTTAAATATATTCCAAGGTGTTTCATAGGAGAGTGGGGTTATTCAACCAGGGCTAAGTAAATTTCGTAGAGAAATTCTTGCTGTTTGAGATACTTGAGGATGAGTGTCTTTTTCTAAGTATTTCAAAGCAGATATACTTTTTGGTGTAGAAATATTTCCTAAAGCTTCTGCTAACTTTTGACGCATCAACCAATCTTCGGACAGGGCAAATTTAAGTATATGATCTACGGCTTTTAAGTCTCCAATTTCCCCTAAAGCTGCGATCGCGGCTTGTTGTATTACTAACTCCTGATTATCTAACGCTTCTATCAATAAATCATGGGCACGTTTATCTTTGAGGTTTCCCAAAGCAACCGCTGCACTGAAGCGTACTAACCAGCTCGTATCTTGATAAAATGCTTGTGCTAAAGGTTCAAATGCTCTGAGGTCTTCTAGATAACCTAAAGCTCCTGCTGCATCAGCACGGACACCATAATCTGGGTCTTTTTCTAGTAATTCTACTAAAATTGGGTAGCATTCCTCTGTTTGTTTTAGACCCAGTGCGAATATTGCCATGGAGCGCACTGGTAAGTTTGGATCATACAAGACTTTTTTGATTAGAGGAACCGCTTCAATAGCAGATACTTCTCTAAGATGGGCAAGAGCCAAGAGGCGATCGCGGGAATTTTCGCTATCTAGTTGAACTGATATCTGTTCTAAACTCATATTTTGCATATTTGGCCTTTAGTTTGTCAAACTTTACATTTTACTTTGGATTTTGGAGTTTATATTATAATCAATAATATCAATTCCCAACAATAACCCCAGACTTTGCTCAATACTTCAGTTATCTAAGTAATAACTAATAACAATACTTTTAACCATTTCTGCACAATCAAAAGCCTTTTTTCTAGGAATTCCCAACAATAGTGCTACATCTAAGTGACCCTTAAATTATTAAGTAACTAACACAGACACTTATGCCTACCTACTTATGAGCTAGGAGGGTGTTAATTATTCTTATGTTGTACAGAGGTTCCATAGAAAATCTCCACACACCTCCCTTCCTGGCATAAGTTAGAGGTAGGTCTCCCACTTAAGATACAGATTGAAAAGTCTTTGATAAATGGTTTATTAGCTCTGTTGTCAGGCGATCGCTCAAAGGATATTTTGATGAAAAAAAATACTCGTGGAAATTAATTTAGGTAAAATTTCATGGTGATTTTGCAAATTAATTATTTTTTACCCGCAAAAATATTATTGAAATATTTTTTATCTCTTAATCCCTCTAATGCTAACCAACATAATACTTATGGAGCAGGAAGATAGCTAACACAAAATCCAGTTTCCACATATTATTTCTATGGCCTATACTCTTAATACATAAAGAATTAAGCAGATTTTTATAAAGGTGCTTCATACCACCAAAATTTCTATTAGGCAAGAAAGGATTTCAGCTGTAAAAAAAGAGGGGGATATAAATAATAGCACTCAAAGAGTCAGGAAATTTATTTCACGACTTGTATCAAAAAACAGAAATTAAGCTTGACATACTTAATCAAATATAGATTCAACCTCTGGTCTAAATTTGTGAGTTCCCAGACAGTTTTTTGAACCTTGGACTATACATTTAGTAGCTCTAAAGAGAGGATAAATCAGTATGGCTTAGTACCTAGAATTTAGAGGAATTTAGTTCTCAATTTTTGCTTGCTATTTCAAGATTTTGTGCATAGGTATCTTGGTCAGTAATAATATGTACATTCTGAGTAAGAATACCTTCTTTCTCCATTAATTTCATTAGACCCAAAAGAAATTTATAACCAGCAGAAGAGTAATAATTAGGATCTATTTTTCCCATATATCTGAAGACACGAGCATTACCTTCAATACCTCGGAACTGGGATTTATATTTCCCTGGATAAAAACCATCAATACTTTCAAACAATTGATTCATTCCCTTAACAATTATATCTACCTTATCTGATGTAATACAGTCAATCTTTATGGTTCCTTTAAACCCCCATTCTTTAATTTCAGATTTGTCTTGAGACCAGTTATCTACAATACCACTCACCATTCTAGAATTAGGCATTTTTTTTATACTGCCCCACTCCCATGAATACAATTTTGTAGTTCTTAAGCCAATTTCTACTATTTGTACAAACTCTCCCGAAACTACTGCCCAGTCACCGGGTTTGTACAACCCATCAGTATAAATGATTATAGTACAACACCAGTCATAGATAATATCTTTGAACAATAAACCTAGAGCAACACCTGCACCACCAAGTAAACCAATAAGAGCTCCTGCTGATGCTCCTAAAAATACTTCTGATGCTTTGATTATTACTACAACAAATGCTGCAATGCGCAATAGTTTAGGTATATAGGGAACCAGCAAATCATCAAGCTCTGTATCAGTTTGCAGACTTATTAACTCCAGTAACTTACCTATTAAGGGAGCTGCATTGTAAATCAAAAAAGCAGCTAGAGTCAGGAAAATTAAAGCAGAAAGGTTAGGGTTTAATGCTAAATCTTTTGCTAAAATGAATTGAATTATCCATAGGGAAAATGCAAAAATTATAAATGTTAAGGGTTTTTTGATGAGGTCAATTAATTTATCATCTAAGTTATGTCCAGCCTTATTGATAATATACTTTATCCGCTGAATAATTACTCGAGAAATTACTCCATGAAATAGTAATGTCAACAACAGTATTCCAAATGCAATTAATGGTTTTATTGCAAATGCTGGTATACCAAAAAGATCACTGTTTGTTATATTCTCCCAAAGTGTTCCTAAGTCCATTCTTTTTTCCTCAGCCAAATTTAAATTTACAGATTGTTTCTCAGGAGAAAATACTTTCTAGGTATTGGTAAACCCTTGAAATGAGTGTTGCTAGGTAAAGTTTTTAGCTCTCTCAAGGTCAGAACCTCTCTCCAAAGAACTGTAGATGCCGTCAGCCAATTTGAGTGAGACTTTCGCCTCTTGAAAACAAATTATTTTCGAGAATAACTTTGTACTCTGTAGATACTTAATGGGCCCAGTTAACTCTAACAGACTGAAAGATAGTATAATACAGGATATGAGCAAATTATTTATAGTAAAAATTTGCCGTTTTTGACTAACTGTAGTTCATATTCTACTTTTTTTAATTTACCTAGAATCTTTTTATACAAATTATTAAAAAAATTCAATTTTTCTTAAAAAAGTTGTCACGTTTTGAAGTACGGGTATAAACCTCTGTAATTCTCCTAGAATTAGTTATCTAGCTAGTAGAAGATTATACGTATATACAGGATATTTGAGTCAGAGTGCAGCACACGGAGTATGTCGAAACACCTAACCCACAAGAAAGTTTTAACATAAACATCTATGCCTGGGTAAAACTATCTAAATTCTGGAAGCTTCTGCCGTTAAGCTTTATAGAATTCATAAGTATAAATACTTGGAAGCTTTATATCTTTACCCTGCCATAACTTCAAAATAAGATCCGTTTGTCCTGATATCTATAACTGCATTAGACTTGCAATATAATGTAATTGTTTCTGATTTTATATTTATAGTTGCTGGTTGTCGACTATATAGTCGTTTCACAATAGAATTGAGACGAGTATTTCTTGCCATGAAAGTATTTCAAGGTGAAAATGTCTCATCCTTATTTAAAATAACTATCATTTCAATATTTTGCCATACTCTGATATTGATCTGGATGATTAGTTGTATTGTTCGGCCTAATCTTCAATATTTAGAGAGAATTTAGATGAATAACTTAAAATAATTTCGATAATTAAGGATAAGTGATTTATACCAATATTGTCAATAGGAAATTAGAGGTCAAAAGTTTAAATTGTACCAATTTCATCAACTTAGTCCACACTACTGATATTAGTGCTGAAATGTCAAATAATTTCTTCAAACTACTGTATTGCCAAAATTTGAAATTTTTAAAATATGACTTTTAACTTCCCCCACCCGGGGGGACAAAAGGGGGTTTAATTTTGAATGGATGACTTCTATGAAACGGTATTAGGATTTCGGTTTGTGAATAATCATTGATAAAGATATGGCTCTTTCTTGTTGTATAGATAAATACTATTCTATATATGAATAGACTTGCTATGATAACTATTGATAGGTGATACTTCAAATTGAAATACAAAAAATATGGTGGCATAAAGCCAATAATTTAATAAGTACCGACACAAAATTAATTACATATTCTTAACCACAATTGTCAAGCACTTTTTTGAAATAGTTAACCCACATTCTGCACTTAATTTATGTGGTATAAAAAGATACATAAATTATCATCAGAATTTGAGCAAAAAAATTAAACAAATTAATTCTATAGAACACAAAAAAATCAGTGCCATGAGTCTTTTTGGCAAACCAGGGATTTCTGTTGGCAGCAGAAAATAATTGAGGAACTATACTCCTGTTGATAGCATCAATGATTTTTTTTAACTCTTTAAGTAGTGCGATCGCGAAGCGGACTGGAAGTCTATCGCTTATCATTAAAATCACAGATAATATTTTTGATTATTGAGGGTAAAAACTCTAAAATCAAGCTCCTTTATTCTGTAATATTAACCTTTTTTGGTAATTGATTAATTATCAATAAATATACTTCTTGAAACCATTGAAATATCCATCTTAATGTCGGAGTATTTATTAGTTTTCCTAAGTAGTTTTTTACTTCACTATTGGTTGTTTTTAAAGTTTTACTCAGTTATATTTTGCCTAGATTATACACTAATAAACACAGTGACATAATAAACAGTATTGTTTCTAATCTTTCTGGTTTTTTGACAAAAAAAATATCGGCAAATAATTATGCTTTAATAATTAATCTGAAACTACGTTCACAACTCTGTTAGTTTTTATAATCCCAGAGTATTTCTCAGCTTTTAACTTTTGAAGACGAGTCAATATTTGTAGCTAAAATAAATCGAACTACTGCGACAGTTATTCTTTTTATTTATGAGAATATCGGTTTAATTTCTATTTGATGATGATAGACTATAGACTGTTTATTAATTTTTTTTTCTTAATTTCTAAAGATTTGTGCATTCCATAATTTTAGTTATTTGTTAATCTATTTTAAGTAATTTTAAGCTTGAGTAACTGTATCAAATCCAGTTGTTTATAATTTTTTTGCTAACTTTAATACAGGATTTTTTTCTTGTTCAATTTTCGACTCTAATTTCTGGATGTCACTTTGTTGGAGCTCTACACTTTCAACAATTAACCATTTTTGTTTAATTCCAGCAAAAGCTATTCCGGTTTTCGAGTTTCATCAAATTTCATCTACTTTCAAGAGGTTTTATTGCCTAAGAATAGTCAAGGTTTTACTTCTAATCACTATTATTGGTATTTATCTGATAGAGGAAATAGGGAGTAGGAAATAAAAGAGGATTCAAAATACATAACTATCAGAAAATAGTCCTGAAATATTGACTAAAATATAGTTATTCTCAAAGAGTGAATAATTTTCCTATAAACCATGAATGTAAATTATGAAACCATGTTTAAGTCTGAATATTTTGTTGATAAATATTCTCTGAAATTGGAACTAAGTAGGAAGAAGAAGTTTAACCTAAGCTTTGGTAAAATGTAAAAGTAGATTATTCTTGAATTTAATCCAGAAAATATATATTATGAGTGAATTAGAAAATCATCAACAGCTTTCAAACCCTGCTTTAGGTTCAAAAGCTAATAATAAACAGGAATACTCCACAAGAAAACCACCTTGGGGTACAGTAACAATTCTGGAAGAAGGTCCCAGTTACAAAATTAATCGTATAGAGGTAAAACCAAAACATTATATTAGTACCCAGATGCACTATCATCGTAGCGAACATTGGATTGTGGTTTCTGGTACTGCTAAAGTTATGTTTAATGGTCAGGAACAATTACTTTTGCAAAAACAATCCACTTATGTTCCTGCAAATACACCTCATCGTGTAGAAAATCCTGGTATAATTCCTTTAATAATGATTGAAATTCAAAATGGGGAATATCTTGGGGAAGATGATATTGTTCGTTTTCCAGATAAGGATAATTAACTATTTTTATAGAAGAAGGGAATAGGGAGTGGAGAGTAGGGATTAATTCTATCCCTACAACCTTATTTCATGTTAGTATATCCGCTAATTACTGAAAAATTGGTTCTAAAATTTCTCCCTTCTTGAGAGGCTTTTTAGTTTGTTCTTTTCGGTGAAAGTTATATCATATTGTTAGTTTTAAACTCAGATTATGAAAGCTAAATTTACACATTGATTTCGGGTAAATGGTGAAAATTATGTAGTGCGGGCATCTTGTCCCCGTGGATGTACCTAATAAAAACGGAAAGTGCTGTAAGTATCGTATATATCTAAGACCAGGACAAAAATATCGAGGCCACAAAGCTATTTGGTTTTGTCCATATTGTCTGGAATGATAGTTTCTCTTTCTGTGAATAAAAGTATAAATTAATTCATTGATAAAGATTTGAGTTTTTTTTAGACTGAAAAAAGCGCAAGCTTTTTGGTTGCTCAAGCTCCGGTGTGTTAGCATTTTGGGTAGACTTGGGCACAAAGATCAAGGAATAAATAGATCCGACTACTTCTATAGAAACTGGGCTTGTACTAAATACTCTACTATACTGATAACTGAAATGACCTCTTTTAATGATAGTCGACAATATGCTCCGGCAACCGAGCGCAACCAGGAATTTATTTTGGAAGTTTTACAACGAGTTTTGCCTCCAACCGGCAACATTTTAGAAATAGCTAGTGGTACGGGACAACACGCTATTTTCTTTTCTCCCCGTCTGCAACCGTGCCAGTGGTTTCCTTCTGATCCTAATCCGATGTTGCGCGAGAGTATAGCAGCATGGCAAAAATATAGTCCGTCAGATAACTTGCATTTACCCCTTGATATTGATGCGCGGGAGTCAGTTTGGGCGGTGGAAAAGAAAGGTATTGAGATTGCAGCTATTGTCAATATTAATATGATTCATATTAGTCCTTGGTCTACTTGCCTGGGATTAATGAAGGGTGCAGGACGTTTATTACCCCAGGGTGGGGTGCTATATTTGTACGGTCCTTACAAACTGGGAGGGGAACATACAGCACCGAGTAATTTAGCATTTGATGAGTCTCTGCGATTGCAAAATCCTGAGTGGGGAGTAAGAAACCTGGAAGATGTGGTGGCGGCAGCACAGAAGGAGGGGTTAAAGTTTATCGAAAAGGTGGAAATGCCGGCAAATAATTTATCTGTGGTTTTCCATACTGACAAAGTTTATTCTAATTAAAAGCAGAAATTTGAGTGGGGTTAATTTCTTCTACTTTCTGGTAAATAGCGATCGCCTATTTAACTTTTCCTTGTAAGGACGTTGCATAAGGCCGTCCCTACTGTGGTCTACCGACATGAAAACTGCTGTATAAATGTCAACTGGCTGGGCTCAAAGTCATTGCAACCGAAGAAAGTTACACCAGTAAAACTTCTGCACTTGAGTTTAAGCAACCAATTAAACATGAAACTTATGGGGGTAAACGAGTCAAACGTGGTTTATTCAGGAGTGCAACTGGTATAGTCATTAATGCCGATATCAATGGCAGTATTCAAATTTACAGTGCTTTTCAAATTGATGAACTACATCGCCATAATCAAAACCTTGTAGGGACGTTGCATAAGGGCGTCCCTACTGTGGTCTACCGACATGAAAACTGCTGTAAGACAAGAAATTCCCAGAGGTATTTACTGCCGAGGGAATAGTGAGCTGTGCGGTAGAGCCTGTATTGGTTAATCCAATTATCTTGATAAAAGCTGTTAGGAGTTTCTACAGTTTTTTTCCTACGGTCTATTTTCTCTGCCAAAAGTGCAATCACTATTGCTCTGGTGTCTCCTGCAGACCCCCATTACCAAAAGTGAGGAAGATCCATATTTTTAGCTAAAAGTTATTGGGTATCTGTGAGGGAGGTCATTAAAGTTCCATAGTGAATGGCAGTTATTATTGCCCAGCCAGCTAATAAAAAGCTAGGAAGCCCCACAATATCACGCAAATATAACCAAGGTGGTTCTCTGAGACCACTGAGACTATAGGCTAACTGTAAACTTGCTATCCACATTAGAAATATTCCATTAGACAAAAGAATTTTAAGTTTTCTGGTCTCTGGCAATACTGATGTTGTGTACCAAAACGGCATCATTAAAAAAAGGCATGTGTAAAATTGTAGATGTCCAACTTTGTAAAATGTAAGGGCAGTAAGCATACCAATCATTCCTGCTAGACTTGTTTCTATATTTTTCAACCAACTCAAGAATATTACAAGCAAAATAAATACTACCGTCGCATATATACTATATTTGTCTAAGTTGGGGCTATCAGTTAACAAGTGTAGTGGTGAAAATCTTCCCCGAAGAAATCGAAATATTGAGATTTGTTTTGAGGCTCGTTCTGTAGCCAAAAAAATTGGTGAAAAAGTCGACATCCCCCATATAGAACAACTAATAGTAAAACCAGAGCTAACAATTCCAAAACAACTCAGTAAAGGTGATAGTTTTACTCTTCGCTGATCAATCATTAGAAAAGGAAGTAGTACAATAGGATAATACTTAAATAATACTCCTATTCCTAAAACTAGCCCGGATGAAAGAAAATACCGTCTGGTTCTGAGTACTATGGCACTTAAAATGGTGATGGCTGGTAGAATATCAAAAAGTCCCTGTTCTGCAATAGTCAATAATAAAAAGGGATTAATGAATAAAAATAGGAGTCCTGCTAGCATGATTAATGGCTCTTTCCTATAGCGTTTTCCCAAGATTTTTATTAGCCAGGTTGAGGCACCTAAGGAACTTATACAGAACAATAATTTAGGAGCTAGAGGATGGATAGCATAGAATAAAGCTAATACATTGAAAAGAGGTCCATAAGCATTTGTCGGAATTTTTTGGACTGGATTCCAAGGATCATCACCCTGTAGGATTACGGACCATTGTTGTATATAGGCTATGTAGTCATGTCGGAAACCTGTCAGTATTGCAATAGTGCTTATACATCCTGATAATAAAATTAACCCGCCTACTATACCTATAGGTGCAGTTGTTAGAAGGTTAATACATTGCCTAAGACTGTTTTTAGTGATGGAATTTTCTGCTATGTTAGTAAATAATAGGATTAAAAATGTTACTAATATGGATACGCTAAACCAGAAGGTCAAAAAATTATCCCATGTGTTAATTGGGGGTGGGGTGAAAGCGTAATATATGCCTAGGATAGTCAATGTTAGACTACATATCATTGTGTAGGGAAGAAGATGATGGCGCATAGATTAGGATAAGTACTTGGGCAAAATTAATTTACAGCATTTCCCCCTTTTATAGGGAATAGGACTTATGAACTGGTACGTCCTGGCCGTGAGGGTGAATGCTATTGGCCCCTAAATATGGTGTTTTTATGTGAAGCTCCAGTGAGTTCTGGGGAATTTTAAGTTTTCTATAGGATTTACACAAAATATGAAAATATAGTCATTTCAAATAAGAACGGAAAACTTTTTCTGCTGAAACGCGAGTTATAGCAAGAAATACTTGTCTCAATCTAAATTAAAATGACTATATAAGCCATCTGTGTGGGTTAACGGCCGTTAACCTCTACTAGATATAAAGGATAGTTATTTGGATGTTAGAGCAGTATTCGATAGAATTAATAATTAACTAGGAGATGAAATTACTATGAGATTTATCAGTCCGAAAATTGATTATGCTTTTAAGAAAATATTCGGTTCTGACCAAAGTCAAGACATATTAATTAGCTTTCTCA
>JAKQYE010000183.1:11642-13243 GCA_023356605.1 Trichodesmium sp. MAG_R02
TCTTTAAGTATACAGCGGCAGAAATGCGGTTGTTTTTTGTGGAGTTACCGAAGTTTAATAAGTCATTGGATGAGTTGGAAACTTTGGTGGATAAGTGGATTTATTTTATTAAAGAAGCGGATAGTTTGGAGGTTATTCCAGAAAGTTTGGGGAAGGTATCGATCATAGAAAAGGCTCTTAATATTGCTAACGAAATTAATCTAAGTGTTAAGGAATTAGAGTTGCTAGAACAACGGGCAATTATGGCACAAGATGAGAGTGGAAGGATACTTTTTGCTGAAGAAAAAGGAGAGAAAATAGGAGAGGAAAAGGGTAGAATTAAAGGGACAATTGCTATGATAATACTTTTACTTAAGGAGCGTTTTGAAAAAGTTCCAGAAGATGAAATTGCTACTCAGCTTGATGGTCTTTCTTTGGCAGATTTGGAGGGTTTAGTTAAGGCAGTTTTGAGGTTTAATAATCTTGATGATTTATCTAATTGGTTGGCGGATAGGTAGGTATCATTTTAGTTATCAATTATCAGTACAATGGTAGGGATAATTAAAACCTGATTTTATTGATAATAAGTTAGATTTCTCTATCTGTCATAAATTATTTATTACAGGAATGTTTATTGCAGTTAGAGAATCATAAAAATAGTTTGTAAATATCTTTTTTGTTGGGAATATATCTATTCATAAAACTTGAGATTTCACTAGAATTATCATAATTACCAATCATCATCTTCTTCTTCCTCAATTACACTAATTTGCTTTGCATAGCGTTTTCCATTGGCGATCGCTCTCTGAATTTTGTGATATAATTCTTGGAAACTGGTATTATTAGGATCAACTTTTAGTGCCCGCTCACAATATGCTAATGCTTCTTCTTGTTTTCCTAATCTAGATAAAATATTGGTTATACTGGGAATAATTATCCTTAAACCTCGGATGTTGCCTAATTTGACATCAATTTCAAACCCTTGAGACAATTCTTCAACAGCGCGTTCGTTGTGTCCGCGGTTGAAAAAGATTTTTCCTCTTGCTGTATATACTTTTGCTAGGTGAGGTTCATTATTTAGTTTTTTTCCTAGTTTAATGCTTTGGTTAAAGTACATAAAGGAACGCTCATGAGCTTCGTCTTCTTCCAGATGAGCCATAACTTGTCCTAAGCTATTGGCTATAATAGCTTGTCCTAATTCATCCCCAAGTTTTTCGGCAAAACTGTAACTTTCTTCTAAGACTTTCTTTGCTTCTTTCCATTTCTGTTGTTTTTCTAGAACACTGCCTAGGGTACTCATCACTTTTGTTAAACCTGGTAAATAATTGTTATCTTTAAAAATTTCCACGCTTTCCTTGAGGAATTTTTCGGCTGTTTTGAATTCTTTTTTTGATTTGTAAATTATGCCTAAATTATGTAATGCCCACGCAGCTAAAAAATATTGATCTTTGAAATTTTGGCTGATATTAATTACTGTTTCAAAAGCCTGCTGTGCTTCATCTAGTTTCCTCTCTTTTTTTAGCAACTCTCCTAGAGAATTCCAGCTAATAGCAAGAGATTTTTGGTCATCCAGACTTTTAGCGTTCTCTATTTGTTCTTTCAAAGCTTCTTGTGCTTCCTTT
>JAKQYE010000184.1 GCA_023356605.1 Trichodesmium sp. MAG_R02
TACAGAATGGGGAATTAAATTAGGTCAAGATAATGGTTTAAGAAATTCGCTGCGGGAGCATTTGCAAAAGTCAAAAAATCCAGATAATTTAGCGCCTTTGTGGAATCCTAAAAAATTGGCAGAAGATATGTATAAGATATTTTCTGAACTTTTGGCTTCACTGAGGGATATTTAATTCTAATTTTTGACTTTTTATGAGTTAATGAAAATATGCTTTTTCAAATATTGGAAAGTTATATCCCAGATTCCGCACTTCTTAACATTAAATTGATAAGTTTTATTTATCTATCGCCCCCAATTCTTTCCCTGAAAGCCTTATAGCTATGGGCATCAATTTTCACTATCATAAAGAATTGTAGCTGATTTTCTCATAAAAAAATAGTTATTGATAAAATTTATTGATATTAAGTTCTAGAATGAAGTTTTTTCCTATAAATCTATTTTAAAATGTAAATATACATAAAGATGTATAAATATCTGCGGAATGTCGGTTATATCAATCAATCTCTAAAACGTCTTAGTTACTAAATTTTAGATACAGGCCTGAACGATCGTCACTTTCATGGAACAGAGCTGTTTAGCTAAACAACTTAATCTTAAATTGCTTTTTAAAATTAAACTGACACTGAACTTTTTGAAAAAATAAACATACTCCAGAAACATCTATAGCTGTAGGTGGGTTTAATAGTCGTTCAGTTGATAGAAATTCTACTGGTTTATTTGTGTACATAGCACAAAAAGTAGATAAAAAAGTTGAAACTCTTACCTGTTGCCTGTTGCCTGTTGCCTGTTGCCTGTTGCTTGTTGCCTAAAAAGCAGTAAGATTTTTGCCACAAATAAAATAGGATTGCTATAGCACCAGAGAAAAACTAATCCAGAAGTGGTCGGACTCAACTGAAAATTAGGCAATATAACTCAAAAAGTACATTAATTTCGGAGACTCAGGGAGACGTAGATATAATTTATCAAACCTATTAGATCAATAACTCAATCTTAAATTGCTTTTTAAAATTAAACTTACACTGAACTTTTTAGACAAATGAACATACTCCAGATCATTCTAACTAGGTCTTCTCGACTCCTGACTTCTTACAAATCCTCTCCCTATTCACTTGTAGCAAACATTTATTAAATTGGTATAATCTACCACGAAATACTTTTACAATAGGTCTCATGTTCTTGAGAGCCATTTCCTCAACTACTATTGTTTGATTTTCTATGATTAGTTAGGTTATTAGTTTATGTATATATCAAGCCTTGAATCTCAATTCTTGGCCTTTATTCTAGATCCCTTAAGTCTGGCTTTTTGATAGTTAACTTAAATCCCAAGGTTTTCCTAGATAGAGACTTTTGATGTCTAGTCGTTTAACTTTAGATTGAGACAAGTTTTTATTGCTATGGAAGTATTTTATGTAAAAAAATGTTTCATTCTTATTTAAGATAACTATAACCTTAATTTTTTGTGTAACTTGTTTAGATTCTTCGGGCTACCTACTTTTCTTTCACACCACTCTTGACTCTTTGCTGGTAAAGCTGGTAAAGCTTTGTTATAGATCAGGCCTACACAGCCTAGAGCTCGACCTAGTAAATTTTAAGTTAGCTGCTTAGTGGAGTAAAATCTAAATTTGTATCTCTTTTCAATTATTTATTATTACTTATTCAACATTTACAGTTTAACATATTCTATGTGAGATATTAACATTGATTGGCATTCTCATCGGACGCTCATGACCAGAGAGTACAGATATAAAAGCCAAGTTATAATAAAGGGAGAGAATTGAAGTTTTCCCATCAGCATTTGAATATATGCTTCCTCTTAATGCCAAGGAATAGTAAAGATAATAATATAGCTAAAAATGACTAATACTATAGTTACAGGAGTAGGTGGATTTATTGGGTCTCATTTAGCAGAAACTCTATTAAATCAAGGCGATAAAGTAATAGGAATAGATGAGTTTAATGATTACTATAACCCTACTTTGAAGCGTCAGAATATTTCTCAATTTCAAGACCATCCGGGTTTTCAACTAATAGAAAATGATATTCAGTCTTTGAATTGGTCAGAGTTACTGGTAGATGTAGATATAGTTTATCATCAAGCTGCCCAAGCTGGAGTTCGTGCTAGTTGGGGAGGAGGTTTTCGTGATTATACAGAACGTAATATAAATGCTACTCAAATAATTTTAGAAGCGGCTATTAATGCTCCTAATTTGAAAAGATTAGTTTATGCTTCTAGTTCTTCTGTATATGGTAATGCTGAAACTTTCCCCACCCCAGAAACTGTTTGTCCTCAACCAGTATCCCCTTATGGAATTACTAAGTTAGCAGCAGAACGACTAGGTAAGTTATATCATCAGAATTTTGGTGTACCGTGCGTATATTTACGCTACTTTACAGTGTATGGTCCCCGGCAAAGACCCGATATGGCCTTTCATAAATTTTTTAAGTGGATTTTGCAGGATAAACCAATTTCTATTTATGGAGATGGTCAGCAAACTAGAGACTTTACCTTTATTAGTGATGCAGTAGCAGCTAACTTATTAGCGGCTATAGTACCATTAGCAGTAGGTGAGGTATTTAATATAGGTGGGGGTAGTTGGGTAGTATTAGCAGAAGTTGTTAATATGATGGAGAGAATAGTAGGACGTCCAATTAAGAAAAATTTTGTGGAAAAAGCTAGGGGAGATGCTCGTCATACTAGTGCGGATGTTTCTAAAGCTAAGACAATTTTGGGTTATCAACCTCAAGTTTCTCTAGAAGAAGGGTTACGAAGAGAGTGGGAATGGGTGCAGTCTCTCTATAGTTAGATTACCATTATGTCGCTAATGCTATTCAGATTCTGCTCAGTATATGAAAAATGATAGAAGTACGAAGAGACATGATGAAGTAAAGATTAGGTCTCCTTGGAGACCTCAATTTGTTAGGGTTAAGATTATCAGAAGAATGTTTGAGTCTTTTCCAAATTATAATTTTAAGGCAGTAGAAATGAATAATTTCCCGAAAGAAAAACTAGAAGGAGAAAAATTTTATGTTCCTGAAAAAAATTTAGTTATAGTTGGAGAAAGCACTCATCGAGGAGAGTTAACAGAAAACTGTGCTTCTAGCTTCAAAAAAATGGGTTTAGAAATTCCGCCTAACTTTACAGTTACTAAAAAGTATATGTTACAAGGAAAGCTACCTGACAAAGTTGCCGGATTAGAATTTACTCTTCCGGTGAAAATGCGAAAGTTTATTACAAGTTTAAACCGTTGGTACTGGCGACAAAAATAAATCGAATCTGGAGCATGATTATTATGAAAAAAAAAGTCCTTTTTATATTAGGTACTGCTCATTGTGGATCGACTTTACTATCATTAATTTTAGATAGTCATCCTCAATGTTTTACAGTGGGAGAATTAAGTAATTTTCCCACATTAAATAAGACAGGTAAGCTTGATAATTTTTGGAATCATCAGTTTAGTCAAAAAGAATTACACAATCTTTCTCTAGGGTTATCAAATGCTAGAATATCTCCCGCTATCCCTTTAAAAGTAGAGAAATTTTTTAGGGAAATTGTTAATGATGATATATTTCGTCCTTACTCAATTATTGCTTCTAAAACCCCTGCTGATATTATTGTAGATTCTACTAAGGTAATATACTGGATTTCAAGTATGTTGCAGTTAAAAGAGTTAAAGAAGAAATTTGATATTTACTTATTACATTTAGTGCGTGATGGTAGAGCAGTGCTAAATTCTTATCTCAAGCAAAGACGTGATATGACTGTTAAAGAATTTGCTGATCTTTGGCTAAAAAGAGTCACTAATAATGAAGTTTTTTTTGAGAAATTTTATACAAAAAATAAAATCTTAGTCAGGTATGAGAAGTTAGTAACTCAACCTCTAGCAACAACTCAACAAATTTGCGATTTTTTAGGTATAGAATTTCAGCCAGAAATGCTTGAATATTGGAAATATGAACACCATATAATTTCAGGAAATAGAGGAACTCGTGCCTCAATGAATAAGCATAAAAATTCCATAGAAAAAAAACAAAACTTAATCAATGAATTGATTAAATTAGATAGTAGCTGGCTCACAAACGTAACAGAAAATACTATAGGAGAATTTTATGCTATTATTGGTGATAAAAACAAATCTTATGAGTGGGATTATGAATAATAATTATAGATAATGATCCGCAAAAAAATCATACAGATAAACATATTTTTAAAGGTGGAGAAAAATTTTGAATAACCTACCAAAAAAAAAATCATGGCTGAGCAAAATTAGTCGGGGAAAGCAGAAAATTATTCAAAAAATTCAACATTCCATCAATCGTAATAAAATTCTAAATCATAGACTAATTTTTTGTATTAATTCGGGACGATCTGGTTCTAATTATTTATCAGAACTTTTAGGAACTGCTGAGGAAGTTATTAGTTATCACGAACCTAGTCCGAGTATGACTGGTGACTACTTAAGGATGATTAATAAATTTGACTACGCAACATCTTTTTCCAAAAGAAGGTTTAAAAGCTCTACTATTAAAGACATACTTTTAAAAATTCCTGATGGCAAGATATACTGTGAAACAAACCATATGTTTATTAAAACTTTTTTTGATGTTGTTACTCAGGATTTTCCCAAAATAGAGGTGATTATTTTGCGTCGCTACTTACCAAAAGTTTTAAAAAGTTTTATTGAACTAGGGTATTTTTCTGATAAAAATCAGGCTTGGAGGTTTTGGATGTCTAGTCCTAATGCTGTTACCGCTGCTATTCCTTGTATTGATGTTGATGCAAACTTAGATCAGTGGGATTTATCTATAGCTTATTTAATTGATATAGAAGCTAGGGCAAAGAGATTTCAGCAAGAATATCCAGGGATAAATACTTATGAAGTCCCCTTAGAAGAGTTAAATAATTTTACTAAGGTTGAATCACTGTTTGAGCAACTAAAGATTACTTCAACTGATGCCACTAGGGAAATTTATACTCAACAAATTAATCAGAGAAAAGAGGCTAAGAAAAAATATAGTGGCGAACAAGATATTAGTTTATCACAGTGTCAAGAACGAATTGAGGAGTATATTCAAAGAGCCAATGATTTGAATATTTCTATACCTACTACTTTAGCATTAGAGAATTATTAGTATAATTTTGAATATACTTAGGGTTTGCTCTCTAAGTCTTTTTAAGGAGTAGGGAGTAGAGAATAGTTAGGAGCAGAGGGGAATTTATAGAGGAGGTAGTCGGATATATTTGTCACTTGATTTTCTAACTTTTTAACCTTGAGAGACCGAAAACCAGGCACTTTTTAAAAGCCCCAACAAGGCTAAAGCAAATATCAGTCAATACTTTGATATTTCATCAGCAACCCCTACTTAGTTAGTTAAATTTTAGTAAAAAACAAAACATAAAAATGATTTGATTTCTGTGGAAAAAAAATTTCTCTTTGTTCATATTCCTAAAACCGGCGGAAATAGTATTCAAACTATTTTAAAAAATTATTCTGAGGATACAATTATTAATCTTGGCAAACACCATGATGGGGTAGAGAGATTTGAAGTTAGGAATAACAAATATAATATCAAAAAAAATTTTACTCTCAATGGGTATAAATTAGTGTTACCTCCAGAGCAATTTAAAAAAATGTTTAAGTTTGCAACAATTAGAAATCCATGGGATCGGTGTATTTCTTTTTATTTTTCACCTAGTAGAGGAGTTAAGGAATGGAATAGGGATGATTTTATATTATTTGTAAACAAGATGAAGCCGTTGCGCCACTATATAAAACTTGAATCCTTTATAAATAAAGTGCTTAGAAAACTAAAAATGCCAATTAATATAAATACAGGTAGGCTAGATCAGGATATTGATTTTTTGATCCGTTTTGAGAACTTAGAGCAAGATTTTCAGATAGTTTGCCAGAAAATAGGTATACCTCATATAACTCTTCCCAAATATAATAAATCAGAACGCAAACATTATTCAAAATACTACGATCAAGAGTTGAAGGAGATTATTGAAAAAAAGTTTAAAGAGGAAATTGAGTTAGTTGACTATGAATTTAAATCTATATAAGCATTAAGTTAGGTAGGCATGAAACAGCTTCGCTCCCATTGGTTATCTATTCTGTCATTGTCCCCATAATTCTACCTTAACCTGCTCATATCTTACCTCGTAATGCTATATTTTGAATTTTTGGGGCTAAGAGCCGAAAAAAATTAGTAGTAGTACACTAGACATCTCCAGAAAAGGTTCTCAAAGCCTTACCCCGCCGTTCCAAAATCGGCATTTTTGGAGAGGTCTATTATAATCATTTTGGTAAGAGTGCGAACTCAAAAACTATCTTTAATCGATCCCCTAAATTTATTCTAATGGAGGGGGGCTTTTCTTCCTCTTCCTCATTCATATATCCGTGTTTAAAATCCTTCTTGAGCCTTTCTTCTTCAACTTTTTTTGATTTGTCCGCCTATATTTTTAACTTGATCAATGATTCTTTGCCCCAAACTTTTTTTCGTCTTGATTTTCTGAGGATAGTAAGTAGGTTTAGCTTCCCCCAAATATCTATAATGCTCCCAAATATCCCAATAAGGACATCCCGGTTGAATCCGAAAACCTGCCCAATGTAAATATTGTAAAGGTTTACCTACTTTAGGGTCAATCAAGCGATCGCCTTCCCGTTGAAAATGAGGACTACCTGCCCAACTTCCAGGGCCTTTTCCTTCTGGGAGACGGACTAAGTTCAATCGCCGAGCAATATGTTTTAATACAATATAGTTAAAAATGGGCTGATCTGTGGTTTTTGCGGAAAAGTCAAAATATTCGGTATGGGCAGCACATTCGGCAAAGGTTTCATATAGTTCATTTTCTGTAAACAGATTTTTCTTTGATGCCCACCACCCACTATTAAATACATCTTGAAGTTGTTCCTCAGTAAATATTTTATCTTCTATAACTTTAGATGTAAAAACATTTTTCATCCCACTGAAATATTGATAGTCACAACACAAAAAATCATAATCTCCCAGATATTTGAGATTATCAATAATCTTTTCAAAAACAACAATATCGACATCAATATAGAGAAACTCATCGAAGGGTCCGAACCAACAAGCTTGTTTTTTTTGTTTGTTAGGAGTATTAAAAAAGCCTTGACCAAAAATATTATATAGTTTGTGGCAAAGATTATCTACAAATTCCAAGTCTGGATAAATTTCTACTCCATATTTATTTGTGATGATTTCTGCTACCTGCTGAGAATTTTCATCAAAAGGAATCATCATAATTGGAGTATCAGGGTCATATAAGCGGATACTTTTCAGCAGAGCAATTGTGTTATTAACTACCTGATCATTAGCAACAATATATATTCCTTTCATATTTTTTTGAGGGATTTAAATCCTATTTTTTCAAAATTTTATCATAATATTTACTGGTAGATTATCGAGTTATAGTTTGCCTGTAAATCCAGATATTTTCTATGGTTAGTGACAATCAATCATCTAAGATTTATGAATTTTTAAATACTCTGTACCAGGAATATAACCAAATATTTTCTCTGAATACTCTATCAATTCCTGATTATTTAACAAATTACAAAATAATGGATTATCAACAAATTCTTCCCATCTCTTTAAAACATTCATTTCAACTGCTTTGCCTTGAAAATTCAGTCCATCAAAAGAGCTACCACCACCTTGCTTCATTACTTCATTAATTCCGCGATCGTCAAACTCAAAATTCAACTCTGAGGCTATTTGCTTACGATAATTTATATCCGTAAACCACTTGTTGTAATTAATTACAACCTTATTGTGCTTCATATACTGTTTTTCATGCAAGTATTCTTGAGCATAAGAAATCCAAATTTCGACAATAGTTTTACTTCTATTTCTTACCTTCATCATATCTTTCTTAATCCTACTTGCAATCAAATTAAAAGGATCTCTAAGAATTAATACATCATACCTTGTCGCGCTTTTTCCTAAATAAATATCATGTTTAGACTCAAATCTTTGAGATATTATTTTGTCAATTTCATAGTCTTCATAGCTATAAATTAAACAATCTTTTTTGACAAAATTACCAGTAGCTTCCCGTCTTAATTTTTCTTTGGGATAATGTTCGTATAAAAAGCGGTAAGGGTTTCTTTCTGTAGGAATTTTATTCAGATGCCATACCTCTCCATAATGTTGTTTTCTGATCCAATTAATTATGGCATAATTACCACTACGTTTTAAACCAACAACTCTAATTTCTTTATGATTAACTATTTCATTATTTCGCCATAAAATAGTTCTAAATATGTCATCAATACCATAACCAAGCTGTCGTTTCCACATTCGTAATTTGTTAAGTACATATGTATTTTTGGGGCTAATTTTTTTCATAATCGGGTATTTTTTAAAAGTTTCTCAAATTTTCCTTCTTTTTAATCTATTAAATATACTCATTCAAATGAATAAATTTTAGTTTCTTTAAAACTCGCTGAAAAAGATTAGGTGGAGGATTATATGGCTTGGGTTTAGTGGTAAATACTGGGCGTTTTTCTGGTTCGTGGAGATATCGGTAATATAAAAATATATCCCGATAAGGAATATCAATATTTTCTCCTTCACATACTCTAGTAAATGCTTTAGATGAAACTCCAATATAGTGGAGATATGTTAACCGCTTACCATGATCGTAAAGAATATAGTCTTGCTCTGCAAAATGTTTCGAGGTAACACTGTTACCTGTTCTTTCATTTGGAGACAGACTAATAGCCAAATTATTTACTTTCAAATTTAACCGCATAACCATATAGTTGAGGATTGGTTGATCTGCTGCCCATATATAAAGTATTTCTGATTCTCCTTCTCGTAACTTCTCGAGAAACCAATCTATATTTTCTTGCTGAAATATACCTTTTTTAGAACCATAGAAACCAGAACAAAAAATTCTGTTATTGATATATTCTCGAGTAAACAATTCTTCTAACTTAGGAGATGAAATATCATATACATGATTGAGGTCTTTATACTGAAAATCATATACTACCCAATCATTTTGATTGAGTTGCTTAAAAATACCATCCAAGGGAGACATTAATATAGTATCAGCATCCATATAAATGAAGCGTTCAAAAGGTCCATCAAATGCAGGGTAACGACGATGAGCACCAATTCGATGATAAAGACCACTCCCTACTTCACTCCAACGTTGACGAGCGGTGGGATGAGTGTCCCAAACATCACGAACAAATTTATCCCACTTTTCAATTGACTTGCGATCGCTACACAACTCTACATTAGGCCTCCTAGCAATTTCAGCCTTAATTTTTTCAGTATTGTCATCATAGGGATAAACGCACACTGGCATCTCAGGTCCTTGAATTGCTTCTATACTATTTAGCAGTGCCACAAGTTGGTCATAAACAACATCATTTCCAAGAGTACAAATACCATCCATAAATAAATAAACCTTAAATTTCTAGTTAGGAAAATTTCGTGACAAATTCGGATAACCAATTGAGTAGATTAAGTTTGTGAAGAATAATCTGCCTAGCCTCAGCAATTGCATGTTTAGCCTCATGCCAAGCATCAGGAGTAGAAGTCACATCTTTTATGTATGATAGTCCTTTTTCATCCATACTTGGTAGCCTCAAAAAACTACCAGGCGGCAATAACTTATCTGCTGCTGAACCACCGTAATAAATTGGCAAACACCAAGATAGTAAAGCATCCCATAATTTCTCACTGACATACAAATTATTATCAGCATAATTTTCTATGGAGAGATTATAATAATAGGGAGCCATTGCGTGCCACTTATTTTGAACTTCTCCTGAAGTTTTAGCCCAGTCTGGTAAACTACGACCATACAAATCAAACTTAAACCCACTCTCCTGCAAAAACTTCAGAAATGCCAGACGTTGACGATGATTAATTGTACGATTAATACCAGAAGTTATCCAACTACAAGTTTTCAATTTTTCTGGTACTCCCATCTCATTCAATTCTCGAAATGAATTACCTACATACCAAATAGCAGGCATATAATCTGGAACTGGTGCAAAATTATCTGGCCCAGAAACATAACTACAATAAATTTTTGCTTGTTCATAATTGAATTTATTGTATTCTACTACTTTATCTAAAGGTGGTTCTCTAAGTGAATAAATAGTTTTTTCTTTGGAGACTCCACGCAATTTTTCTCTAATATCTGTTTCTGTTTTTTTAGGTTTATATAAATGCTTTATATATTCCCGCCATGATAATGGTTGTTTTGTCTTACGGGGAAAATCAAACTGATACATTAAGAGGAAATCTGGTTGGGGATGATTTGCATCCATGATTATATTTCCCCACTTACCAAAACTATGGGGAGTTTGTTTCCATAGCCAGTCACTTTGATTTAAACCTCGGTAACTGGTCAGCATTCCAACAATTTTTTCGCTCATTTTTTACCAAAAAACTGGGTTCAAAGTCTCATCCTTCTAGGGCGACTTTTTAGTTTATTTTTTTCAATAAATATGTTACCACATCGGAAGGTTTGTTCATTCAAATTATGAAAGCTAGATTTAAGTACCGTATATATCCAATGCCGGAACAAAAATACCGAGACTGCCAAGCTATTTGGCTGTGTCCCTGTTGTTTGGAATGATAGCCTAACTTGCTGCCAAAGAAAGTACGCTCAAAAAGAGAAAAAACCGACTAATTCTGAGCTACAAAAACAGTTTATTACTCAAGCTAAAAAGACTGAACACAGGGAATGGTTGTCAGAAGTTTCTAGTGTACCATTGCAGCAATCATTGAATGATTTAAACCAGACTTACCAAAACTTTTTCACATGGTCAAAAATTTGATGCACCAAAACAACTCAAGAAACGAATTAAAACGAATTAAAAAGTACCGAAAACTAAGTAATTCATTATCGCGCGAAAACTAGAGATACAAATCTTCATGAAAAAGCCAGAGGAAAAATTGCTCTTCTTTCACGCCAAATTGAAAGATATAGGAACAGATTTTATACATAAATTGTCTACTGAAATGTCTGTGAAAACCAAACAGTTATTTTAGAGGTATGACATGGATTTATATAACTCATAATTATTTGATTAATTCGATTTTAATAAGAAAATTATTTAGCATATTCCATACTTTAATATGTAATATTTTTTTTCTACTTTAATTGAGATAATTTTTTAAATTTTCTCTCCTCAATTAACTTTCTAATACCATTTCTCCATGAAGTTGCGCTTAATAAAAGGTAATAACTATCAGTAAAATTCAAGTCTGGGTCAGAATGTTAAGAATTATTAAGTGCATTGTTACAGAGAAATGGTATAAGTATAACGCTAAGATTTCTAGTTTTATCTATTGCGCCAAGGATTTTTTACTTGATTTGGCAATAAGTATTTAGCAATTCGGTCGAATATTCTTGTATATAGCAATCCCATTTTATTTGTGTCAAAAATCTTACCACTTTTTGGGAATAGGGAATAGGCAATGGGCAATGGGCAAGAGTTTCGGAGTTTATTTATACTTTTTGAATTGTCGCAACCTATTTGGGATTGCTATAGAGATTTCTTGTGACATTTTTTACATATTGGGGACGATAAGGATAAGTAGCGTGCAGAACTTTAATAGGTCTATCAATTTTATATGAATTTTTCCACTTATCTAGGAAATTATAGATAGGAGGTAATACTTTAATGGCGATCGCCTAAATATTAACTGAAAAACATTTGAGATTTGGCCAAATTTAGGTTTCATAGGTTGATGAACCAATGCCTACTTTTTCTGGACGTATAGATTCATCAACATAACTCATGATCTTACTAATCCGATTTTCATAAGAAAACTCTTTAGCATATTCAATACTTTTTATATATCCTTCTTCTTTCCTAGGATGAGTTAAAAGAACCTTTTGAATACATTGAGCAAATGCAATAGGGTTATCTGGTTCACACCACTCTACTATGGCATTACAAGAATGAAATTCTTTTAGTATGGGTATTTTTGTTGCCACAATAGGTGTCCCAGATGCTAGATAGTCGAAAAATTTCAATGGAGATGAAAAAGTTGCAGCTTGACTCATACAATGAGGATGAGCCAGGATGTCGGCTGCTTGCAGTAAATTAACTAATTTATTTTGTTGTATATAACCTAGGAACTGAGCGTTAATAACCTCTTTATCTTTTGCTTGTTTTTGATAAGCTTGTACTTGTGAGCTGTCACCACCAGCAATTACAAATTGAACTTGTGGTAGTTCCTTCGCCACATCAATTAGCATATCAACACCTTTAAACCAATATAATCCCCCGGCATAAACGACCATTGGTTTGCCATTTCCAACTAACTGCTCTCGACACTTTTTTGCCCCTAATAAATCTCTACTGGAAAATACTTGGTTATATCCACTGTGAATTGTAATTATTTTTTCACGAGGCATTCCATTCTCAATCATACTTTCTCGAACTGTTTCCGCAACAGTTACTGAGATTTGAAATAGATGACTTTTGACAATTTTGGGGTCGAACTTACGGTCATTATGGTGATTTTGCTCATAGATTACTGGTACTCCATGTTTAATCGCTACTTCCAAAAAGTTCCAGTCCCTAGTATGTACAATTTTTGCGTGAGGAAGTATATGAAATGGGAAATAATATTTTGATACTACCGTACTCGAACTCGTCCATTTTCCTCCCCAACCCCTATCTATCGGCCAGGGCATGGGCAATTTTACTACTTTTAATTTGTCTTGAATATTGTATGCTTTTACCATATTTTCCCCTGGTTTTTCAGGGTGAAATGGACGCAACCATTGAATTGGGTTGATAGCTTCTTGACCTTGATAAATATAGACTAATACAGTTGAGTATCCTAGGTTAGCAGCAGCATTAGCTGAATGAGCTACTTGAACTTGGCTTGCTACATTTGGTAGGGGTAAAGCTCTCCTAGTAAAAAAGATATAATGTTTTGACATTACTATACTATCCTGAACATCATGAATTGATTATTAATAACTCTCAACCAGTAGATCCAGTGCTTAACTTATCTGCTCTCTGATTATAGAGCATTTTAATCATGGTAGACAACTGTAGGGACGTTCCTAGGAAGGTCTCTACAAAGGTTTTTGTTCAAATAAGTGTGTTCTAAATTTGCTC
>JAKQYE010000185.1 GCA_023356605.1 Trichodesmium sp. MAG_R02
TAAATTGGCGATCGCTACCTCCCACATGCAATAAGCTTTCTTTTTAAATTGAATTATTATTCAACTTATTGTCTCAAATGATTACTATATCTACCATTAAGCTTACTTGTCACCCCGTGAGGTTTTGCTTATAAAAAATAGCTTCTACTAATGGTTCTCAAGTTTCAGGAAGGGAGCATCGGCGAACAGAACTAGCTAGAACTTTAGCATCTAACCAAGATGGACTTAAATTTTTGGTTTTTAGATGAACCATTTGCGGGGGTAGATCCCATAGCTATTTCGGAAATTCAAAAGATAGTAGCTAAATTAGGGAACAAAATATAGGTATCCTAATTACAGAACTATAACAGGACCAGGACTTACGCAAAGACACTTATGTAAGTGTAAATATCGGATCAGGATTATCAAAAATACACCACATATAGAAGCAATACGTAAGTCCTGAGGACTTACGCCAACTCGTAGATCATACCCTATCTGTAGGGGGCAAATGCCATGTGCCCCTACTAGATATGGTGCTTGGTGCGTAAGTCCTGTATAAATCCTACGTTCCCCACGTCAAAATGTAGTATCTCAAATGTAGGGAGGTCCCACGCAACGTCCCTACCTACTCCCCGACCGGGAGGGGTGAGGGGTGGGTGAGGGGTTAGGGGTTTAAAAAAAATCCTAAATAAATTACCAAAAACACACCGTATTATAGGGGTACTGCCTAAGTCCTGACATTGTTTAACTATCTATAGCAGACCATCATTATCAATCAGATATTTAGCTAACTTATTAACAGAAGCACGAATCTGAGGATCCCGTCCACCACGATTATCAATTACAGTCATTACATATATTTGGCCATTAATACTAAACCCTAAAGTAGTACCCAGAGCGCGAGAATTTTCTCCTGTCTTTTCACCTAACCATTTAGCTTCTGGCAATTTTTCTAAACCTGCATATCCCAATAACCTATCTTTCTGATTAGCTAATGCTTCTATCAATACATCAGAATTTGGGTACTCATTATTATATATTGAGACCATCATATCTGTCAGTTCATTGCTGGTCAAACGATTACGACCTTTGCCGGGATTTTTGGGCCGAATGCGGTTGCCCATTAATTTGTAGTTGACCCGAATAATTTTGTAGCCATCATCTTTGAGAACTTTATTAATATAAGGTCGCCCTAAATAATCAATTAGTTGATTTGTCGCAATATTACTACTATGGTCAATCATTTCTCCGACCAAAGTTTTCAAGGGATAACGTTTTCTAGCTCGAATTTTTGAAGCATCTTCGGTAAAATTACCTCGACTCACATAAACAGAAGTATCTAAACTAATGTTCTCTTTGGATACTTTTTGCATCAACGCTACAGCAATAGGAACTTTTATTAAACTTGCGGCACTTGCTGGAGGTTTATTACCATTTAAGTTTAAACATTTTCGTTGGAGATTACAGACAGTAATCATTGCTTTGCTAGACAGGCCACTGTCTTTACGAATTCTCTTTAAAAAGTTGGATTTAGTTAGGTTTAATTGATCAGAAGAATTATTGAGACTGCGCTTATATTCTTTGAGCTTTTTATTAGTTTTTTCTCCTATAAGTGAGTCGGCAGGAATTTCCTCTAGGTTATAAATAGCTTGTTGCCAGAGATGTTTTTGTGTTTCTCTAGTTTTGACATTGGGATTGCGAGATACTTCTACTTTAGCGGCTTGGGCACCTAGAGTTAATGCTTGTTTCCAATTATCATTGGCTCGCTGTTCAATTAATATTTGAATATCAATTTCTTGTAATCTTTGAACTAAGTTTTGTTGTTTTTCTAATGTTGTTTGATATTCCTCAGAAAAGAATAATGTTTTTCTAGGGGTAGGTAGAGATTCTAATTTATTTACTATGCGATCGCGTATCTCATACAGTTCTTGTAAAGATTGAGTATCAGATTCTGCTGCTGAGGAAGTCTGTATACTCCCAATTGAAATGATGGTAATGGTGGCCATTGTTGCTAAACTGCCAATGAGGATTTGTTTGATTTTTAATATTCGGTGCATAGAATTTGCCCCATACAAATAAATAATTTTCTGCTGACCAATAAAGATAATCTTTAACTCTGAAGAAAATCAATCTATCAGTCCAAATACAAATATATAGTAATCCTATCTGAAGAGTGAAAAAAAAACGTGGTCAAAAGGCAAGAGGCAGTAGGCAGGAGGCAGGAATAACAGGAGTTGGAGCTATTTTTTAAGACAGCTAGTGATTTTACATAGTGATTTAGGATTGCTGTACTATGTTTTATGGTAAGTAACCAAAGAGCTAACATGAACACTTTAGAAAAGTTAAATACAACTTTAGAAAATGGAGGAGCTAGTACGGAGGAAGCCTTAAAATTTTTTGATGAGTTAGAGTCAGTGAACTTAGAGTTTATGATAGGTAGGTGGCAAGGATATGAATTTCCTACAAATCATCCAATGGATGGCTTGTTAAAAGCTAGTGGTTGGTATGGAAAAGAATTTGTTGATGCTGAACAAGTTCATCCTTTATTGTTTTCAGACGGGAATAATACTATATTTAAAGTCTACCCAAGTCCAATTGCTATCAATTTGGGACCTGGTTTGTTAGCTCTCAAAAGTCACGTCATGAAACCTATTTTTACCCTGATGAACTTGATGCTAAAAACCGAGAAAAGTCAGGCAAGGATACGTATGATGGAGTATCGTGAAAAGGTAAGTGCGACGATGATTTATGATAATTTGCCTATTAACGATATCTTTAGAAAGATAGACGATAATACGGTTTTAGGTTTAATGGATTTTAAGGGCATGCCACAACCTTTCTTTTTTGTTTTGAAGAGAGATATGATAAGAGGTAAGGTGCAACAGTAGGAAAAACACTTCCTAGTCTACCCTATATATAGGGTACCTGCGTAAGTCCTTAATTATTTGTCTTGTTTTCATCAGCACCCAAATAGAGCTTATATTTTTTATCTTCTCCCGGAGTATCTATGCGCTGTGTTTTACTCTCAGCAGGCAATAAGAGACTACCTCCGCGATATATTTTCATAACACCTTGCTCAAAATCCTTTGTAAAGGCCCAGTTAGTCCATTCCTCAGTCTCACTGAAATTTATATCCTTCCATGGCTTCTTTACAGAGTCCCATTCTTCCGCTTCCACTACTACCTTGTCTTCTGCCTTTACTTCTTTTACTTCTTTATCACAAGTAAAGATGATATTGTCCTCTGAAAATTCAATACTAATTTTCTCATCACTATTTGTCTTTTTAGAATCTACTAAAGATAGTATTACACAAGTAGTCGGTTTCGGGTAAAGTTTACACTTGGCCCAAATACTGATTGTGGTTCCATTTATTTTGCCAATAGAACCTCCGATATTAGAAAGTAGATACGGAAAATTTTCCTGAATTCTTTGAAGCCCTTGCTTAATAGGACTTCTGCCAAGAAGTTGATTATAGATTTTAGGAAGTTGAGGATGGATATAAATTCCATCCATTGTAATACAATCACCAGAATCAAAATCTATACAATGACCAAACGTTGCGTCCGAGACATGTTTAATTTTAGTATTAGGCTCACATTCGCCATATAGGAGGGCTGTCGAAGTATTGGATTTAATAAAATTAACCATCTCTTCCACGGACATCTCTTCTATGGGGGTATTTGAAGTACCTAGATATGAAATATCAAGTACTTGATATCCGGTAGTTTCACCGTAAATTTTACAGGACTTACGTATTGCTTCTATATGTGGTGTATTTTTGATAATCCTGATCCGATATTTACACTACAATTAGTGTGTTTGGGTAAGTCCTAATAAATTAACAACTGGTGCTACATTGAATATTATTTATCCCCAAGAAAAATCTCCACCTAAATTAATTTAAATTCTGTGATTATTTAGCAAAAAATACAACAATTAAAGTACTGTAAAACCAGAATATTTATTGCAAAACTATAAGGAAGTAATCAATGGAAAATAAAATATTAGCTAAAGAACGAAAATTCCATGATATTTGGGCATCAACTATTGATATTGAAGGTATCCGAGTAGTTGATTATTTTGAAAGTTGTACCGCACCAGAAAATAGATTTATCCTCAAACAAATGGGGAATTTAATAGATAAACATTTGTTAGATTTAGGTTGTGGCGCCGGAGAAAATAGTGTTTACTTTGCCAAAAAAGGAGCGCGGTGTTTAGCGACAGATTATTCTCCAGGAATGGTAGATGTTGCTGTTAATTTGGCAGCAAAAAATAGTGTAAAAATTGAAGGTAAAATCATGGATGCTATGGCATTAGAATTTCCTAATAATACCTTTGATTTTGTTTACGCTTCTAACTTACTTCACCACTTACCAGATCCAAAATTAGCAATTAGGGAAATACATCGGGTTCTTAAACCTGGTGGCAAAGCCTGTTTTTGGGACCCATTAAAACATAATCCAGTTATCAATGTTTATCGACGCATTGCGACAAAAGTGAGAACTGAGGATGAAACACCTCTGGATATTAATATTATTGATTTTGTCAAATCTCTCTATTCTCAAACAGCTTATGATACTTTTTGGTTAGCAACTCTGGGGATTTTTATCGGGTTTTATTTAATTGAAAAAGTTGATCCAAATCAAGAACGTTATTGGAAGAAGATTATTATTGAACATCAAAGATTAGAAGCAATATATAGTAGATTAGAAAGATTGGATGTGGTGTTAAAAAAGTTGCCTTTAATGAAAAGATTTGCTTGGAATTTAGCAGTAGTAGCAACTAAATAAATTTCTAACTTATACCAAAGGTAGAAATTTAGTTATCAAACTTCTACAGTGGCAAAATACTAATATATTAATGATTAGTTTAGCTTGGAAAAAGAGGGCAATACCATTATATTGGAAAATTTTAACTCATAAAGGAGCCAGTAATTTAACCTAACAAAAAGCAGTAATTCGTCCAGTTATAAGATTATTAAAAGGCCGGAAAATCATGATGACAGCAGATAGAGAGTTCCATAGTATTTTTCTATATATTGGAAAATTTTAACTCATAAAGGAGCCAGTAATTTAACTGAACAAAAAGCAGTAATTCGTCCAGTTCTAAGATTATTAAAAGGTCAGAAAATTATAATAACAGCAGATAGAGAGTTCCATAGTATTTTCCTATCTCACTGGTTGAAAAAATAATCGCTACCTCCCAAATTCAATAAGCTTTCTTTTTAAATGGAATTATTATTCAACTTATTGTCTGAAATGATTACTATATCTACCATTAAGCTTACTTGTCACCCCGTGAGGTCGGTGAGACTAAACTATTATTGAACCATATATTCTCCAAAATTTTGAAGGTAAGAACATATGATCTACTCAATTATAAAAAACATTAATTATGTCAAAAATCTGTTCTAGATAAATGGTATATTCTCTCCAATTTATCATCTCCTGAAAAGAGCAAAAAAATATATAGCCAGAGAATAGGAATTGAAGCAATGTTTAAAGACTATAAAACTGGTGGTGACAATTCTTGTATCAGCTAAGGCTAATGAAACGAGATTGAATAATTTAATTTTATTAATAGCTATTTCATACACAATTAGTTCATTTCAAGTCCAATAAAATCAGATTAAAAATAATTAGAAAAAGATGTAAAACAAAATCCAGAATCGAGCATTAGCAGACAGAGCTAAAAAATTTGGAGTTAATTCTACAGCTATATTTTATGCTTTGAAAAGAATGAAAATCACTAGAAAAAAACAACTTCGTTATAGAGAAATAAATAGAGAAGAAAGAATAAAATATTATCAGAAACTACAAAATTTTATCATAAATTTTGGTAGTTATAGTTATTTTGATTTAGATTGAGAGAACTATTTCTTGCTATAACTAAGTTTCACCAGAAAAAGTATTCCACTTTTATTTGAAATGACTATAAAACCTTATATTTATTGATGAATAAGGATTTGAAGATAATCAACACTGTATTTATGCCTGGTCAAAAAAAGGTAAAAAAGTTTATAGAGAGCAAGAAGGAAAACGAGGAAGAAGAGAAAATTTAGTAGCTAGAAGAAGAAAAAAGGAAAGAGATTTAATAGCACCAATTATATTTAAAGGAAGCCTAAATGCCGTGGGATTTGAACAATGGTTAAATCAACATTTATTACCATCATTAAAAAATTCATGTGTACTGCTGCACGGAGAATTCACCAATTCATACAAAAAATGTTATTAGAGCATTAATAGAAGAATGGGTTCATCAATTACTATTTTTGCCAAAAAACTATCCTGATTTAAATAATATAGAACATGATTTTAGTGCATTAAAAATAGTTAGAATTTATTCACCTATCAACACACTTATTGATAAAATTATTCGTAATTATTGTGCCAAATAGTCTCTCATTCTTATTTAAAATAATTAGAAGTGCTTTAAGTGCACTAAGAATTGAGAATTGAGAAAGATTTTTTCTACATAGTGGCATACAATAATAAGTAGTTTAAATGCACAAAAGCTTAGGCTATCTATGAGGAATTAGGAGTTAAAATGAATGGTAGAAATTATCTTTTTTGTTAAAGGTAAATCTTCTGCCTAGTCTTCTAATCAGACTTATTATTTAAAAACATTCTTCTTTCACACTTAGCATAATACCTAGATATTGAGAAAGTCAGTATAAATAATATCTAAGGAACAATTATTAAGCACATTATTACAGATAAATAGTATAAATTACTCCTGTACTCGCACATCAATCACACTAGCATTAAAATTATAATCCCTACCCTCCAGCTCAATTGTCATACCAATTTTCACCTTAATATTTCCTAAAATAGGACCATCATCAGTAACTCTACCTTTACCTTCCAATGTTAGTAAAACATTCCGACTAAATAGTTCTTTCTCTCTAGGATCTGGTAAAGCTTTTACCGTTCCATCTGGTTGAGGAACTGCAACTTTTCGAGTCAAAAATTCTACAGATTTCAGGTCAACCTCGCCATAAGGTTGATTCCGGATAATCAATTGAGTTTTTTCCCCTTCCTTTAATAATTTTTCAGGGTAGCGACCTTTTAAACCTAGAGCAATAGCGTCTACTTCAACTGATTTAGTCATAACATTGCCCACTTGAGCAACAGAATTTTTGTTAGTACCAGGAAAGACAAATATTCCCACTAATACCATTAAAATTATTAACACAGCGCCAAAATCTAAGACACTGATTTTACTAAATAATCGTCCTTGAGAATCTAGAATTTTCATAATTTCATCACTTAAGTAAACTACTCAATATTAAATTACCCGATTGTAAAGTGAGCTTCTGATACTCCTCCAGAATATACCATATAGTTATACTAATTCGCTTTAAGTCACAAATATAGTCATTCTGGTTAAGATTGAGACCTGGTCTTCCTGGCTTTAAAGGGTTTTAGGTGAAAAAGTGCCCCATTCTTATTTGGAATGACTATAGTTGACAACTTTAAATGTCAAATAATTTCCTGAAATTACTGTATATTCAAAGTTTTGAGCTTATCAAATCTTAATCTATGAATCTATGACTTCCCCTCTTGAGGGCAGGGCTTTTTCCAGATCGAGCGATCGCAAAAAAAAATAAAAGCGCTCTTTTTCTTGATAAAATCAAAAAAGGGCACTTAACTTTTATTTTAAATATATTATGATTAATACTATACTTGAGAAGTAAAAAAAAAGTCAAAGACTTCCGCCAAAATCAGGGTAAAAGACATCAAATTTGCGTAGTATTAAGCATAATAGTCTTAAGTATTTTAATAGGCAATAGTAGTTATAAACAAATAAAAATGTTTAGTAATAACAATCAGGACCAACTAATAAATATATTAAATATACATTCAAAAAAATTACCTTCATATAGTACAATTAGGAGAGTTATGATGTGAGTTTTGAATCAGAGATACAATTAATTTTTGATAAAATAATATCAGCTAATTATTCAGAGCATCAAGAGAATTGGATTGAAGTTGATGGGAAGAGTTTAAAAAATACCTTGATAAATTATGAACAAAACGGACAAAATATGTTAATAACAGTATCAGGGTTTAGTCTGGAAACAAGACTAATTAGGGTTTCAAAAACATTTGAGAGTAAAAAAAGTTCAGAAATCAAACAAGTGCAAGAGCTGATAAGAGATAGCGGTTTAGAGAATAAGACATTTACCTTGGATGCACTTGGGCCGCAATAAACAAACAACTAAGATGATAATTGAAAGTAAAAATGATTCTTTAATTACAGTAAAAGCCAACCAAATCAAGTTATTGAATCCCTTAAAAGACTTAGCAAAAGTAGAGGAGACTATCACTAGATATTAAGAAATAGACAAAAGTCATGGACGCCAAATAAATGCGAAAAATTAGTTTATTTAAAGCTGAAAAGATTAAACATAAAAATTATCCTCATATTCAAAGTTTTATAAAGGTAGAGAGAACAGGACTAAGACGAAATAAAAAGTCTGAAGAAACTTTTTATTATATTAGTAGTAAAGTATTACCATCAAAAAAAAATTGCAGCAAAAATCAGAGGACATTGATTAATAGAAAATCAAGTATATTGGGTAAAAGATGTAATTTTTAATGAAGATAAATCAAAGATAAGAGAACTACAAGTAGCTCGAAATGTTTCACTTTTGTACACAATAATTATGAATGTTTAGCGAAGTTTTGGTTTTGACTGAATAAAACAAGGAATATATTGGTTAGGAAATAATTGGGATAAAAATTTAGCATTTTCTACTTAAATAGACAATAAAAATATATTTTTAGTGAAAACAAATTTGATAAAAAAATGAGAATAAAACGATAATATCTTGTTTAAAAAGCATGAAATTAAGTTTTTAAACTCAAAAAATAGAGAAAGTTATTTCCCGGAATAAAACGATAATATCTTGTTTAAAAAGCATGAGATTAAGTTTTTAAACTCAAAAAATAGAGAAAGTTATTTCCCGGAAAAATCAGAATCAATTAAATTAGAATTGAGTAACATTAGGGAGGAAAAAACATAACTTTTATCCAAAAATTGACTACTAATTTTGGAGAATGAAAAAGCCCTGCTTTATTAGGTCATAACTTGAGTTTTCTTAAAAGTTTGAAATTTGAGATTTAATAATGACTTTATTTCTTCAATGTTCCTCAAATTATGACCTTGTTCAGTATAATTGTTCAACTCAGATGGTGGATAAGAGTACATTGGCGATCGCTACCTCCCAAACTGAAAATCCCATTCCTTTTTAAATTGAATTATTATTCAACTTATTGTCTCAAATGATTACTATATCTACGATTAAGCTTACAAGTCAGCCCGTGAGGCCGTATCCACTCAATATGATGGGGTAGGCAATTATTGTAGCTGCCAAGACCAACCAAAGGAATTAACAGAAGAGCGGTAGCAAATAAGAGTTGCCAGAGGAGGAATATTCCTAGTCTGGGCAATGCGATCGCGTACATATTCAAAAAAAACTTAATCCCAGTTTACGATATGCACTATGGTTGTCTTTGGGTAAGTCTTGCTTCAATCATTATGTCAAACTACAAAATAGCTCCAACTTTTGTTAATTCTGCCTTCTGCCTCCTAGCCACCGATTTTTTTTACTCTTGAGATCAGATTGCTATAAACATGAAAGAATTATTTTGCTTGTCTTTTTAAGAATGTATTTTTAAAAATTTATTGATGGCCAAAATACAGGTTAAATTTTGTTAAGTTAATAGTTTTTAACTAGAAAAGAAGTTAGGATATTCTTCAATCACTAATCTTTATTCTTACCGAATCATAAAACTATTGTACAATGGTAAAAGTAAAAAAGAAAAAAATTATTGGAACTACAGAAGCAGCATATTTATTGGGTATTTCAGCTCAACGTTTGCGGGTATTATTAGCTCAAGATAGAGTGAAAAATGCTTACAAGGAAAATGGCTTTTGGCAAATTCCGGCTTATGGGTGCAAAGGTAGTGAAATGCCAATAATTTCTCCTGGTAGAAGGGGTCCTAAAGGTAATTGGTGCAAAGAAAAGCGCACTAAACCTACAATGATTCATGTTAACCAGCACATAATTAAGGAAAATGCAAATAACCCACTCAAACATATAAAACCAGTCATTTCTGTTAAGCACACTAATCGTAATGACTATGGCTATCAGTTGGAAATTAAAGGTCCTTGTCGAATTGTATATAATCCTCATGAACCGGCACAGTGTGGTGCTCATTTATGGATTGATACTTTTAGCCGAGTGCAATTTGTAGATACCAATTTTAATCCGATTAGTGCCTGTCGAGCATATAGATATATATGATGTAAAGAGCCAAGATAAAATTTATATTTTTTTCTATATCTGTTGTGATAAACTGATAGTTACAGTCAACAAAAATTAGCGACAGATGAATAACACTGCAAACAATCAAGCCCTTGTGGATGCTTTGACAAAAAACCTACCGGAGGACTCATCTGAAGAGCAAGTTAGTCATATTTTTGCATCTGAATTATTCAATTTTTTAGGTTTTGAATTGAATGAACGCGTGCCTTCTTTTTTTACTGGAAGTGGTAATAAGGCTGTTGATCATGCTCTGCGTCATAATAGGTCAAATGACATATTTTCTCAAACCAAAACTAATCCAGATATTCTTATAGAATTGAAAGCTCGGAACGTTAATTTAACGGCTGATTCAGCACAATATAAAAAGACAGTTGTACAAATTAAACAGTATTTATTAGCAGAAAACTGTCAAACAGTGAGGTGGGGAATAATTACTAATGCCAATTATATTCAATTATTCAGAAAGCATGGAAAAGTTATTCATCCAGCAACGGTTTGTCTAGAAATTAATCCAGAAAATATCATTAAAGTTGCTACATCAATTAAAGAAAAAATTTATCAACCAAAGAAAACATTAACAGTAGCAGTTTATAACAATAAAGGTGGGGTAGGAAAAACTACTACTACGGTTAATGTCGGAGCAACCTTATCACTTTATGGCAAAAAAGTTTTGATTGTTGATTTTGATCCGCATCAAGGAGACCTCACGAATTCTCTAGCAATTAAAACAAGTACACCTACCTTGTATGATTGCTTAATAGATAAAAATATCAATGTTAGAAATGTAATTTCTCCCTACAGACACAAAATCAACTATAAAAAATCAAAAAAAGAAGTTGGTTTTGATGTAATTCCTGTCCATGGAAAACTTAGTAATTGGGATGATATTACAGAATATATTTCTTTTGACCGACTAAGTAAGGAATTAGATCAACTAAAAAATCACTATGACTATATCTTAATTGATGCTCCTACTAACTGGGGAGTATTTAGTGTTAGTGCTGTTTATGCAGCAGATGTAATTTTAATTCCAGTACAACATAATAGCTTGTCTTCCCTAAAAAATTCAGCTATGACCATCAAGGAATATATACCAAAAGTTCAACAAGCAAGAAGAAGAAATAAAGATTTCGGACCTGTGGCTTTACCGATTTTTCTCAACGGTGGAAGAATGACCGAAGCTCAAAAGAAACGTGTTCAAACCTATATTGATAAATTGGTTCAAGATGCTCAAAAAAATTCAAATAATAAGTTTAATCTTTTACCCTACTTTTATCCTCACTATACGACAGCAAGTAAAAACAGGAAAATATCTGAGTTGCCTTATTATGCACCCATAGCAAATTATGCTTTTGATCATGTACCTGCCGTTTATAAAAATAAGGTAGTTTATGAAAATTATAAGGATTTAGTTAAGGAGTATTTTCTGCAATGAGCAATTTGAGTAAGATTGGTAAGTTGATACATTTATACAGGGATGAAATTGAACTGGTAGAGGGAATAGATGCTCCAGAATTTATAATTTCATCAACTGCCAAATTTCTCGATGAAACTGGTGGAAGAAATTGGGTACCTGTCATTGTTAAAGAAGTGGGAGAAGATAAATATGAAGTAATTGGCAATTCTTTTATTTATGTCGTAGCTGAAGCTGCTGGCCTGGAAAAAGTTTGGTGTATTATTGCTGATGAAAGGGAAGACACTGAAAAAATTAGCAAGATTTTATCTGGGGAAAAAATACCAAAAATCAATCTTTCTACTGCCACAAGAGACGAAATTAAATCAGCACTTCAATACTTAATTGAAAAACCAGACAGCCAACTTAAAGGAGTTAAATTGCCAGTAGCTACAAATCGCATTGATGAATCTCCACGTCAATATTGGAAAGATTTTAAACCTATCACAAAATTAGGGTGTGGAATTACAACAGCTAAAGTCAATGCTTTAAAAGAAGTATTTTATCTGATTCCCCAACCAACGCCTAAACCAGAAAAAGTGAATCTCTCTACTGCCACAGAAGACGACATTAAAGCAGCACTTAAATATTTAATCGAAAAGCCAAATAGTAAACTTAAACAAGTAGAATTAGCAAAAGCAACAGAATGTATTGCTGAAGCTCCACGCCAAAACTGGAAAAGCTTGCAACCAATTACGAAATTAAAGTGTGGAATTGGAAAAACTAAGATTAATCTTTTAAAAGAAATATTTTATTTAAACCCTTAGACAAAAGATAGGGAGATGGGGGCATGGGAAAAATTGAAATAAGCAGGTACACAAAATTAATTACACATATCTAACATAATAGTAATCCTATCTCAAAAGTGAAAAAGATGGGTGCTTAGAAGGCAGAAAGCAAAAGGAACAGTAGTTAGAGCTATTTTTCTCACGGGGTGATAAGCTAGTTGAAAGATATATATAGCAGGACTTACGCAAAGACACTATATATAGCGCATGACAATTTCGACGAACTTCATTATAGTCATGTGAGTTAGCGGAGCTTTGCGTTAGCAATCGCCTAACTATTTTTACTCAAAAAACCAATAGTAATTCAAGTCAAAAAAAGTAATATCTATCTGAAAAAAAAACTAATT
Organism: Trichodesmium sp. MAG_R02; assembly: GCA_023356605.1. Classification (GTDB taxonomy): domain Bacteria; phylum Cyanobacteriota; class Cyanobacteriia; order Cyanobacteriales; family Microcoleaceae; genus Trichodesmium. The sequence continues at coordinate 12,904 of JAKQYE010000185.1, forward strand.
ATAGTATGGAGAATTTCATATCGACAGTACGCTATATATAGCGTACTTGCGTAAGTCCTGGACAATTTCGACGAATTTCACGCTTTGTCTCATGCGTTAGCCCAGCTTTGCGGAACGCAATCGCCTAACTATTTTATTCAAAAACCCTTAGTTATTCAAGTTAAATAACCTTCATTTTAATTGAAGGATGTTTCAATTGGTC
>JAKQYE010000186.1 GCA_023356605.1 Trichodesmium sp. MAG_R02
AAAGTATAAGTCATTCTTTAAACTATCCTCAATTCTACTTTAAGATTTGACTCTATTTTTGTCTCATCCTTAAGTTAAACGACTATAATTTCATAACTTCTGACTTTTAATATACTATTGGCATTAGTGGATTGGGTTTCTCAATATGAAACCCTTGACCATAGTCAATACCTAAATCAGTGACTTTATTGAAAATAAACTCGGTTTCCACAGATTCAGCAATGACGATTAAATTCATTGTTTTGGCAATACGATAAATACTCTCTACTATTTTTTCAGAAACAGAATCTCTCTCTATATTCTTAATAAACATACCATCAATTTTCAGATAATCTACTGGTAAATTTGTCAGATAAGAAAAAGAAGACATTCCTTTACCAAAATCATCTAAAGCAAAACTAAAACCTAGTTGCTTAAAAGACTGAATAAACTCGGCTGCCTTGTTTAAATTAGTAATAGCTATAGTCTCAGTAATCTCAAAACAAATTTGTCGAGGAGACACTTGATGCATAGCAAATTGATGTTCAATAAATTTTATAAAACAACTATCATTGATACTAGCACCAGAAAGATTAACTGTAAAAATGTGATTTTTGTATAAGTTCCTAATTTCAGGCAAAGACAGATAAGCCAATAGAGTTTTAACTACCCAACGGTCAATTCTAGGCATTAAATGATAACGCTCTGCTACTGACAAAAAAATAGTTGGTGAAACTTTTTTTGCAGAACCATCCCAAAATCTCAGAAGAATTTCACAAAGACTTATTTGTACACCCTTATGCAGTGGTAATATTGTCTGTGAATACAAACAGAAACGATTTTCTCCCAAAGCATCTCGCAGTTGTACAACTAAATTAATTTCTTGTTTTTGCTTTTCCAGATTTTGCCGAGATGAATTATATACTTCTACACAATTCCTACCAGAAGTTTTAGCATTGTAGACAGCCATATCTGCCGCTTGAATTAATATCTCCGGATTAGATTCATTAGAGCAGTTAACATTTGCTATTCCTAAACTACTTGTCACCCATTTACTTATTGCTGAACCTTGATGAGGAATTTCTAAAGCTTCAATTTCTATTCTAATACTTTGTGCAATCTTGAGTGCTCCTTCTGCGGAAATATTTGGCAATAAAACTATAAACTCTTCTCCCCCATATCTACTTACAAAACTTCCTGATCGTTGGACTACATTAGTAATAGTTTGAGCTACCCGTTGCAAACATTTATCTCCCTTTTGATGACCATAAGTATCGTTATAGAATTTAAAATAATCTACATCTAGCATAATGATTGACATTGAAGCTTTATCCCTTGTTAACCTTTTCCACTCTTGCTGTAGTTTTTTTTCAAAGTAACGACGATTATAAACTCCTGTCAAATCATCAAGATAAGCCATTTTTTCTAATTCTTGATTGAGTTTTTCTAAACGATAATAAAGTTGAACTTGTTGAATAGCAATTCCTGTTTGAGTTGCCAAGCGGTTTAATAAGTTTATTTCTGATATCTGCCACTCCCTTTTTTGTCTACAGTTGTGAGCAATTAACAATCCCCACAAAGTAATTTCTGATACTTGTTCCTCTGTTTCTTGTTTATTAGTTAATATAGGTAATACCATATTCGCTTTTACTTGAAACTTTCTCAGTAAATCTCGATGGCATTCTTTTACCTTTGGGCTTTCGACATCATCTATTATACTAATATAACCTTGCTTAAAGCGTTCTATAATATCTTGATTTGGGAAGCATGGGTCGGTAATAATTTGACCTAAAATTGGACTGCAATCTACTCCCACAGATTCTTTTTCCACGATACCATCCATTTCTGATAAAAAGCGGTAAATCATCACGCGATCGCACTCTAATAAATCCCTGACAGAGTCTACTATAATTTCTAATATTTCTTCTAAATTTAAGGACTGATGAATCCTATTTAGAATTATCCCTAATAAATGTTCTTTTTGTCTAAGTTTTTCTAGTGCTAATTCAGCTTCTTTACGCTTTGTAATATCTATAATTGTGCCAAATACCCCTATAAGTTCTGATTTATCATCGACAACTGAGGTAGAGTAAGTATCAATATATCTAAATTTACCGTCAGATAGAATGATTTTATATTCTGATTGACGACCTTGTTTTTGTTCTAGTATTAAAGCTAGGTTTTGCTTCAATAATTGTCGGCTTTCAGGAACTAACTTTTTTAGCAAATCTGAAAAAGTTAGTTCCTGTTGATTAGGATTAAGGCCAAAAATATGAAACCCTTCATTAGACAAAGTTATTTTTTGTGTAGCAATGTTGTATTCCCAATTACCTAAATGGGCAATTTTTTGTACTTCTTCTAGTTTAGCTTGACTCTCCATAAGAGCTCTTAAATTTTGATTCCTCCTAATTGCACAGAAAATTACCCGCTCTAATCTATATGATTTGACTTCTGATTTATGTAGATAATCTGCTGCACCTAAACTTATCGCAGTCATATATAATTTTTGATCATCTTCATTTGTGAGCAATATAATTGGTATTTTGCTACTCTGAATGATTTTTGTTTGCAGTAGTTCTAACCCGTTTTTTTCTCCTAAACTATAGTCAACTAAACAAACATCATGCTGACTTTTTTCTATTGCTGCTAATCCCCCTTCATAAGTATTTTCCCAATCTACCGATGTTTTGAGTATTTCCAGGTTTGATAATAAATCATTTATCAGAAGGTGATCATCTTCATTATCTTTTATTAAAAGTACCTTAATAATTTCTTGATTCATGGGATATAATTACTGTTATTTGATTTACTCAAGAATAAAAAAAAAATATTAATTTTGTGTAACTCTATTTGATTAACTTATATGAATTTTTGGTAAAAAAAATATGCTAAATCCCTGATCACAGATAACTCACATAAAATGAGGATAGGTAGACAACCTTCTAATGGTGCTTATCTTTATTTAATGTTTATAATCTAATACAGTTCAGTTAAGGGCTTTTTAATGACCCCATACTTTTGATTAATCTTCAACTACAGTACAATAACGTCTTTCCCTCTGATCCAATGCCTAACTAATGTTTTTAGGCTCATTTATTTATTTTTGCAGTTGCTAGTTTGCCATTTCTAATTCAGAAGGAGTTATCATTGCTAATACTTGAGGAATTATGGAAATTAATTCCAAATATAGCAATCCTATTTTTATTTTGTCCAAAATTTTACTGTTTTTTGGTGTAGGGGGGTTGGGGCAATGGGCAATGTACAAGAGTTTTAGAGTTTCTTTCTAGTTTTTGAATTGTCACAACCTATTTAGGAGTGCTACGTGACATTTTTCTAATTTATTAACCAGCGACCATTAGTATACTGGAATTCATATTACGCAGCATATTACGCAAATCGTAACCAGCCAAGATAGTTGGTTCAGACTCGATTTACAACCTCTTTTTGTCCAGCATTCCAAAAAAAAAGACTATTCTCAAAATGTTCAGGATTAGTTAGATTTTTCATATGTTTTTAGATTCCATTGGCAAACAGATAAGACTATCATTCTGGATATGGATTAAGCCTTCCTGACGTAATTTACCCATGAGGCGAGTCACAGTTACACGGGTAGAACCAATAGCATTACCTATTTGAGCATGAGTCAAAGGCCAGGGTAGATAATAACCACTTGTTGTTACTTCTAACTTATCTTTCCTGATCCAGGGTTGCCCATACTCTTCAATTAATAGTGTGATGAATCCAAATAATCGGTCAATAGTACGACGTTGACCCAGGGTACTTAGCCATAAAAGCTTCCTTTGATGTTGATAGCGAAAAGCATCTAGAACTTCTCTGCGGAAGTGAGGCCAGTTATCGAGGTCATGCCAATACATCCAGAGTACAGTTGTTTGATCAATATGAGCATAAGCTTGTAGTGTAAATGGTGACTGAGCTATCAGTTCAAATGGTTGACCAGAACCGACAAATCCAAGAAAAGCTTCGTCTGAAGTTGATCTTGTTTTTAATTTGCTACAATTATTATGACTAGCACTAATCTGGGCATTACCTACTAGGCGAATTGCTCCTTTTTGTATTAGATACAGCAAACCAGGGCGACCCGGAATACGTTCATCTTTGGTAAAAGCTCTACTACGGTAGTGTTCTTCTGCCCAATCTATGATCAGTTGCCAAGTCAAAAATGGCCTGTTGCTAAGGACAGAAGTGTTGGTAGGTTGTATATTAAGTGACTTTTCTGGTAGATCTGGATGTGATGATAGTTGCATTGTTACTCTCTTTTAGTATAACTTTCAGTATTAGTTGGACTTAAGTTCAAATTAATTTGATCGAGGGTATAGGAGTAGATATAGCAAAAGTCATAAGTCAGAATGTGCGAAGTTAAATTCGCAGCACAGACCACATCTGGGAGGGGCGAGAATGTCCTAACCGCTCTGGCAAATGTTACTAACACTTTATATCAGTGTAGCAAAAAACACATCTTTTTCCGAATCTTGAATTTTGTAGATAAATTTTATTAGAGGTGATGATAATTTTGAAAAAATTATCATTTCAGTGTAGTGCAATACTTTTTTTGCAAAAAGCTGTAAGTTTATATCGGGAGAAATTGGAATGGTTTTGTAGCTATGAAAAAAAATTAGAAGTTTGGGCAAGGATGGAGATAATTCCAATGAAACAACTGAGAGATTGTGGAGGAATAATATATAAGTCGGCGATCGCTCTCAAGTTAGCCCCACTTTTGCAGCAACCAGCGATACACATTGCTACTGAATTGCCTAAATATTGCACAGAAATAGTTAGTCTTGAAGAAAAGAAAAATACAATAAATTTTGAGGTTGAAGTAATTTCATCTGGCATGGTTTACCTCAAATTAACGGATTTGAGTATAGCTAAATGGTTAAGTTATTTAACTTCTGTTCCTTTGCAGGATGAAAAGCAAAAGTTTCAGGTAAATGTTGAGCATAAATCTGCTGAAACTCAAAATTTGTTTCCTATTCAATATAGTCATGCTCGTTGTTGTTCTCTATTGCGCATGGGTGAACGCGATCATTTGATTTTTCTTTCTCCAATAACTTCAGAAAACTATAGTCAAATCTGGTTTATTCCAACTCCAAATACCATACCTTGGCAAAAATCTAATGGGCAATTACAATTTCTACATCATGCTGAATATGAATTAATTGCTGAAATAGCCTCTGTCCTAGACTACATATATTGTGTTTTCAGTACCAAAAAACCTATAAGTTGGGAAAAAGTAGCTAATTCTCTTAGTACCGCTTTTCAAACTTTTTACTGTCAGTGTCCTATATGGGGTAAGGTTAGAGTGGAAACCCCAAAGTTAGCAAAAGCTAGATTAGGTTTAGTTTTGGCAACTCAGTCTCTACTCAAATATATATTAGAAGAAAAGTTAGGTACTAAAGCACCTCTAGAACTTTAGTTTGGAATTATGATTTTGATTGTGTTTAAAACAAAACTAATACCAAAGCTCAAAAGTCTTACTAAGTCATATTCAGAATGAGAAGTGGGAATAATGGCTCTCTAGAACTTAATATCAATAAATTTTATCAACAACTAATTTTTTATGAGAAAATTAGCTACAATTCTCTATGATAGTGAAAATTAATGCCCATAGCTATAAGGCTTTCATGGAAAAAATTCGGGGTGATAGATAAATAAAACTTATCAATTTAATGTTAAGAAGTTTTAATGTTAGGAAGTTCGGAATGTGGGATATAGGGACGTTGCATGTAACTTCCCTACAGCTCGCTTTAGTTTTAATTCCTAAATCTATACCTACTGAATTATCAGTTTTAGGCAGTACTTCGGGCCTTACTTCTACTACCAAACTGAGGAGATATCCATTAGCTGAATCTTTGATTACTGTCCCAGGTCGTGTAATGCTTTTTGAGTAAAATATAGATAGGGTGATGGGGAGCTGGAGTCACAGGAAATATTTTTTGAAGCTTAGGGAACTTGAGTTTGAGTTTTTCTTTCAAACGATATGAAAAATTGTTACTTCCCCATATCTTTCCCTATTACTATGCACTACGACCAGTTTAGGATTACTATAACTCAATTATTGACTAACCATAGTATTATTTTTTGGGATTATACTAATTCCAAATCCTGTTATGAAAAGCCTGTTTGTTCAAATATTTCCAACCCTTCAGCATGATTGCCTTCTGCCTCCTGCCTTACCCTTTCTAATAAACTTTGATAAACGTCCTTTGTAAACAGGATTTGGTACAATACATTTTTATCTACTATTTAAAAAATAATAGTTTTCAAATTACTAAGGAATTTTATATGAGTTATATTGTAATTTACGATGGAAACTGCAATCTTTGTGTAACTTTGGTACAGGTACTAGAAGGTATAGACAAGGGTCAACTATTTGAGTACATTCCTATGCAAGATTTAGAAGCATTAAACCAATTCGGTATCACTGCTGAAGATTGCGAAATGGGGATGGTTTTAATTAATAGTAATGCGCCAAAATATCGGTGGCAAGGTAGTGAAGCAGCAGAAGAAATAGGGCAACTATTGCCTACGGGGGATGTTTTTATAGCAGCATATCGGAGTCTACCTGGGGCGAAATGGATAGGCGATCGCTTTTATGAGCAGATTAGGGACAATCGTTACACTATATTTGGTAAACGTTCCACTACTTATAATTCAGTCTATCCAGTCGGTTGTAAAGCTTCGTTATCTCAAAGATAAAGATTCAACAGGACTTACCCAGGAACCCTATATATAGCCCTCAATTGTTTTTGTTGATAGATATTACTTTGAAGATATATTATCTAGTAACAATATATCTAATCTTTGATGACACAGTAATTAACAAAAAGTATGGGTTAAAATACCTGAGGTTGATGTAAATAACAAGAACAGAAGGTAAACAAAATTAACAATCATCAATTACTTATGCTTGTTGATAAGAACTAGGTCTGTCAAAAATATCCAAAATTTAAAAATTTTGGTCATTAATTAAAATTTTTCATTGTTGATTAAATGTTATTTAATATTTCTTAAATTTCTAAAACTGGTAACATTTATTCTTCATTTTTATATGATTTAATTGCTGACTTTTTCTCTGGAAAACTATAAGTAATCAATCCTGCAATTATATTCTCCATAAAATTAGGAACAGTTGGATGTCGAGAGCGAACAAACTGTCAAAGATTTTATAATTAGTCATTGACAGCTTCAATTAATGAACGTTTTCGTACACATTAATTTCTATAGCAATCCTACTTTATTCGTGGCAAAAATCTTACTGCTTTTCAGGCAACAAGCAACAGGCAACAGGCAACAGGTAAGAGTTTCAACTTTTTTATTTACTTTTTGATTTGCCACAACCTATGCGCGGATTGCTATATCATAAATCCACTAATTCATTTTTCATATCTTTCTTATAAGAAGTTACTAAATGCTTAGATTTAGATAGATATACATAATAAGCGTATTTGTTGATGAATCAGGGGTAAATTTAGATGTGACTCATTTTTATGGTAGAGGAAAAATAGGAGAAAGAGTAGTTACAAATGCTCCTAGAAATCGAGGTCGCAATATAAGTATCTTAGGAAGATTAAGTCTAGATGGTTTAGTTGTGTCAATGACGGTAATTGGCAGTACAAATAAAAAAATATTTGAAATATATAGTTACTTTAATTTAGATTGAGATAAGTATTTCTTGCTATAACTGAGTTTCAGAAGAAAAAAGTTTTCTATTCTTATTTAAAATGACTATATATTGAACAAATTTTAGTACCTTAATTATGGCGCTTAAGCAATTGTTTTGATAAAGAATTTAACCATCTATAAAGGGCAAAGAATTGAATAATTAATTAACTCAGCAGGAGCGAAATTAATATTCTTATCAGTTAACTCTCCAGAGAGAATCGCCTATAGAATTATGCTGGTCAAAATTTAAGAATTTCCTCCGTTCTTAATGAAGCTCGAACTTCAGAACAATTGGATCGAATTATTAGTAAGCGCGAGGGCTCAAATTACAGCAAGAGGATGCCGTGGGTTGATTTAAACATTGTTTTTTTAAACTTTTTTAATAACTTTACTAGGGCGAATATTCTCTACTCACTACTCCCTTCAATTTTGAGTTTCAGAAGAAGAAGATTGATTAAGAAAAGGAGTCAGATAAGCAACCAAGGCACCAATAAGAAAACCTGCAAAATTGCGAGTCAATGGCAACCAATCTGAAGTCCTCGATACTACTGGACCAATTCCAAAAGCTATAAACAAAATTCCCCACAATGGAGAAAATATTAACGCCCACTGCCAAGAAAAAGCTTGCTTTGCTTTACGAGGTTGAGCTGCAAAGCCACAAATTACCCCACCAATAACTGATGTAATCAAAGTTAAAATCCACTGCTCCCTTGGTAAACCTGGCACAACGTTACAACCACCCTGACGTAAACAAGTTTTGATAGATTCTAATGATTGAATAATAGACTGATCTTCACCTTGATCTCGCACAAAAAATTGATTACCGTAGCGAGTTTGCAACTCTACCCAGAATGTCCGGGGAAGGAATTGATAAAGAGCACGACCTACATTAAAGTTAAGGATATTACCACCACGGGGGTCAGCTACTAACAATACACTTTTATTATCAAGGCCCCAAAAATCTTTAACTGCTCTACCAGGAGTGCGGTCGAATTGAGTTAAAACTCTCAGTTTCCAGCCAGTCTCTTTTTCAAATTGCTCCAAGTCTTTGGCTAGTGTGTTTTCTTGAATTTCTGTTAACGATTTGGCTAAGTCAATTATTGGTGTTTGTTCTTCAGGTAGTAAATCTGGATTATTGTAGGCTTGGACAACTTTTGGAGTTAGGGCCAAAATGGATAATGCTAGGAAGATTGATGCAATTGATAAAAAAAAATTTTTTGAAAAAAATTTAATCATTTTATATTTGGTTTCAATCCAAAAGGTGGACAGTGAATACTTTTACTAACAAAGAAGGCAAAAATATCATATTTGTTTACAATTATTTACTGTAACTTACAATTCAATGAAATGTAAAGTTAACTTTCAATATTTTTGAGACTTTTGAGTTGATGGTATGGCTTCTGCCCATATTCCATAAAAATATAATGATGTATTGAGGATAAAAATTATCTGTCTTTTCCGGCGAATCAACCTAGCATCTAGCACGAGGCGCTAAATTTATAGCAGTCCTATCAGAAAAGTGAGATAAATGGGAGACATGAAGGCAGGAGGCAGGAGATAAAAAGAATAGAAGTTGAAGCTATTTTTTAAGGAAGCTTATGATTTTACATGCCCGATTTAGGATTGCTATAATCCCCTTATGCCCCCTTAGAGGACTTGGCAGTTAAATAAAAATTAACTATACTTATTTAACATCACACATACATAGGGATATTGTACCAGCACGAGTAACGAGAGGAAACTACGTAATAGCTTGAGCTTCCTTGAAATGTTCGTTGCCTGAGTCGTATGTAATAAACATTTATTAGATTGGCATGATAAGCAAGTCCTAAAATTTTTTTCTGCTCTAGGAGAGATGGAGAGATGGCGGGGTGGGGTGCAGGGGAAGTGCCAAATTCTTTCTCAGAATAAGGCGTATTTTTCAATACATTTACTATTTCAAAATATAGAATTTCTTGCTCGAAACATTATTTCTCTATTTTGTCAAGTTTTATGTTAGGTAAAGATATTTACAGTTAGCTTATAATGCCAAATCAAAAAAAAGCTTGCTACGGTATTAATCTCAAAACTCCTACGAAGAGACTTTAACACCGTAATAGTTCTTTCTGAAAATAGTATAGAAGGACTGAGTTTGTTGAGAAACCTTACGCAACAGTTACTAAAGATTTATACCTTGTTTCCAGTTAGGGCTATTTCCTATTACTAAAATTCCTATCTGGTTCTCTATCAGACGATTAATAATATATCTGCTAGTCTTATGTAGATAATCATGAATCTTTAAATTTCTTTTTGTCGATAATATTTTGATTCGATTACTACTTTTAGCATCCTTTAATTCTGATTGTAGTTTACCCTTTTTCTTATTATAGAATTGATTGATTGATTTGACTGGTCTGCCGTTAATAATTAAGGGTTGAAAACCTTTTTTATTTGATGTTACAGTCGCCAAATTATTCACTTCTCTTATCTACAGCAAGCATCATCATATTCTGACAAATTCAATTTCACTTTAACGGATTCCTAAACCACTTCTATAACATAGTAATTAACCTGAGAAACAATTCTTACTCGTGGCAGAGAATCATAATTGATTTTACTTTCAAAAAATACTATAAAAAGTTAGCTCAGAAGTATGACCTAATTTAACCAACTTGCTGCTATAGCAACTGCTAAAGCATCAGCAGCATCATCGGGTTTAGGAATTTCCTCCAAATTTAATTCTCTTGCTACTGCTTGTTGAACATCATATTTATCTGCATTACCATAACCTGTTATTGCTTGCTTAATTTGTGCAGGTGTAAACTCAATTAATGGAATTCCATTTTGTGCTAATACCAATATTAAAATTCCTCTAGCTTGGGCAACTAAAATTGTATTACCCATACGATAAAAGAATAACTTTTCTGTAGCTGCTAAGTCTGGTTTAAAGTTATTAAGTATAGTGTGTAAATCTTCATATATTGTGATCAGACGTTCACCCATTCCTTGTTTTTTTGTGGTTTTAATTACCCCAAAATCAACCATAGAAGTAGAATCTATTTTCTCTGTTTTTGAATTATAGAGACACTTAATTAATCCAAATCCTAATACTGCTAGACCTGGATCTAATCCGAGAATTAATTTTTCCATTTTTAGATTTTTGATTCTTATAGTAAATCTGCTGCTTAGAGGAAACAGGGTAAAATTATAAATCTCTTATCAAATGTTACATTTTTCCAGTTTTTTTCCTATATAAGGAGGGCCAAAATTCCAAACATGAGAAGTAACTCTAAAGGGAAGATGTCCGTAGGGGGCTGAAATTTTATATGTAATATTTTTATATCTTTTATATTTCTCGCCCCACCCCACTTCCTTGATAAACATGTCAGCGATCGCCGCCGCAGGGAATTCCTAGTTTACCTCCTAATTCTATCCAAATCTGTTTTTGAATGCTAAATCCAAATTTACCGTTACTATAATTAATCCACAATTGATTAATTTTATCTCTAGTTATCTTTGAATAAGAATGAAACGTTTTTTCGTCTGAAATAATCTCATAGCAAGAAATACTGCTCTCAATCTAAAGTGAAACGACTATAAGTATTTACAGGGTATATTTTTAATATTTTCTAAATCAAACCAATACTGTTTTTCTCGCCCTACTAATGAAAGTAATATTCTTAGTTTTTCTTCGTCTGCTTTTTGAAATTTATCAGATGAAAATCAATTTTCCAAAGCTGTGTAATCTATTTATTTATCTATTGAGTTAGGGCGAGAAGTTATGGAAAAATTCAGATTAGGAGAAAAGATATAAATCACAACAACAAATATGAATATACCAGTTCCTATAAATAGTCTATTAGCTTTGAAAGACTGTGGAAAGAGGTGAAAAAATTCCTGAAAAATAGAGTTTTCGATTCCTTGGATTTCTTACGCAGAATTTTGAGAAATATATTAACTAGATTTAGTCAAAAAGATATTGCTTTTTGTACAGGATATGATTTTATTCTCGTAGCATAATCTGTAGTTGGACTGTAGGAAATTGGTATAGCATTCCTGAATTGTTTGCGACAAATTAAAAAGTAAATAAAACTTTTAAAACTCCTAAACTCTTAAAACTCTTGCCTATTCTATGTTCCCTTTTTCCTATTCCCTAAAAAGCAGCAGGATTTTTGCCACGAACACTCATAAGATTGCTATATTAATTAATTAATATCAAATATTCTCGAAATTATTGAGAGTTATGATAAGTTGCACCGTTCCCAAATCTAGGCAATCTTTTTCCTGGCTTTTGCTCTTGTAAATATTTAACAAATTCTATAGTATTTCCAGTATTTCCACTTCTTTAATTATTGAATAATAAATTCCTTAGTTTTATAATAGTCTAAGGCTCCATAATAACTGTGTATTTCTCAATAATTTATGTCCCAAGCAGACCCTGAAAGAGCACCCTATAAAATATGACCTTCCTCAATCATAAAATCTGTCAAGTTTTCAGCCTCTATTTCTGGTTGCTATTTAATGAAAAATTCCTCTATTTATTTTTTTCATTTCACTAATTCATAATTTTTATCTGGATTATTTTGGGGAGTTTTTTGCCTACTTATTCCCGCTTCTTTAAGCAAATTATAATAACTTTGTAAGATGTCAAAAAATACATCATATTGCCTCTTTAAATATTTTTGTAAATCTGATGACCTCAGATGATATTGTACTCTCAACCACTCAATTATTTGCTCTTTTTCGACCGCCTTTAAATAACCTTGTGTTCCAGTATATAGTCATTTCAAATGAGAATGGAAAACTTTTTCTGCTGAAACGCGAATTATAGCAATAAATACTTATCTCAATCTAAATTAAAATAACTATAATTGAAGCCTTAAACTTTCTACGCTATAAAACAGTGCTTGGTTTTTCCATTCCCTAATAAAAATGTGAGAAACATTTAAGAATTCTTTAACTTCATGGTAGGATGTTCCGGACAAAACCGTTTCGACTACCTAGGCTCTTTTTATTTCTCTTGAGTATGTATGTTTGATTGATAAAATTATCTAGTTTATCTATGATAAAAGTTGGCTGATATAAATAGTTTAATCGACGACAGTTTTAGAACCCACATTCCGCACAACATAATTGTATTACAAGAGGTTACAAGACAATATCTATTTAATTTACGTATAATTACTTATGGTCTTTAGTCACTTCAAGTGAGATCATAAAACTGATGATTCCATCCTTATTGAGTATCAAAAAAATGTCTTTAACAGAAGAAATAACAGTTGAAAATCTTGACCACCTAGGAATAGTTGCAGGGTTAATTGATGAGATAGGAATAGTGGAACTAATTAATCAAAAATTAGGAGTAGATAATCGAGAAAAAATTACTACTGGACAAGTAATAAAAGCTTTAATTTTGAATGGATTAGGGATGGTCTCGCGTCCATTAT
>JAKQYE010000187.1 GCA_023356605.1 Trichodesmium sp. MAG_R02
AAAATGGGACTTACAGCCCTTTTCAGATTTATCAACTACATCGTCACAACCAAAACCTTGTAGGGACCTTCCGAGGAACGTCCCTACTGTGGTCTACTAAAATCAAAACCCCTGTATAGTTACTAAATCTATAGAAAAATATTCCTTGACCTAGTTTTAATTAAGGGTAACCATTACGGGGTGAACTACAACACCCATTATCCCATTGCTAAAAGCCTTTGGGACTGCTTTTCCTATCGTTATTTTTTTATGTTTTTCTATGAAATTAATAAAATTTTACAATACCGTTTATCAAAAGTAATGCTATCCTTGAGAGGTAATAAAAATAACTAGAAAAATCACAGTAGTTCACTTAGAAATTATTAATGATAAAATGTGGATCTACGAAAATGGATTAGAAGATGGAATAGCCTGAAATTTAATCAGTGCAGGTATTCCTAAAAGTAAAATTGTATAAAGATTTTATCCCCCCAAAATTCATCCTCATACAGGGTTTGCAGTCAATTAATCAGGACTTATGCAGCAATGGCCATATTGAGTAAGGGTAAACAGATTTTAAAATAATTACTTTTTATTCCGTTATTAAAGTAGAATTATTTTATCGAACAAAACAAAGTAACAATTGTTAGCAAAATTCACAGAGATAGCAAGGTTTTTTAAGTAATTTTTTTGCTCTACCTTTTGATTACAAAGGTGCGGTAATTTTAGATTGTAATGATTACAAATAGGAAGAATATTCCTTATTAAGAAAACCAATTACCATGGATTAATACTATAGTTAGATGACATTTCAATTATTTAGTAATTAACACAGGTGATACTTCAATAAAGAGATAGAGATATTATCCCTATCTCAGAAAAAACTTACAGTAAATTCCAAGTGTATCAAGTATAGATATAGCAGTACTAAATAGGTTCCGAAAAATCAAAAAGTAAATAAAAATTTTGAAACTCTTACCTATTCTCTGTTCCCTGTTTCCTATCTCCTAAAAAGCAGTAGGATTTTTGCTACGAACACTCATAGTATTGCTATATTAACAATTAAATGTTTGTCATGCGGAAATTTTCACCGGGATAAGTATACCTCAAAAAGGTAGAATCTGCTATAACTTTAATAATTTTCACTAGACTATTTCAGATTTTATTCTAAGGCGTAGGATTAGGATATTTAGCATGAACTTCATCAATTTCAGCAATAATTTCCTTAGTCAAACTGATCTCTACACTACTAATATTTTCCTTCAATTGTTCTATAGTTGTTGCTCCAATAATTGTACTATCTACAAACCATCTGGAATTCACATAAGCCAATGCTAATTGCGCTGGAGTTATATTATTTTTATGGGCAATTTCTACATAAGCTTTTATTGCTTCAGTCAAATTTGTTTTACGATAACGTTGTTCAAATCCAGGGAACAAAGCTACACGAGAATTGTCAGGAACTCCATGCAAATATTTACCCGTTAAAAAACCAAAACCCAGAGGACTATAAGCCATTAATCCCACATGATTAAATCGACAAGCTTCAGCTATATTAATATGAAAAATACGATTCACTAAACTAAAAGCATTTTGAATCGAAACTATTTTTGGTAAACCTAATTTTTCTGCCAGATGACAAAATTCACATACTCCCCAAGCCGTCTCATTACTTATTCCTAAATAACGAATTTTTCCAGCTTTAATTAACTCTGCAAATACTTCTAATTGCTCGGCAATAGGTGTCGAATCCCGCTCGTTATTTGGATCATAATCTGGGGCACCAAATAGAGGCACATAACGGTCAGGCCAATGGATTTGATAAAGGTCAATATAGTCAGTTTGAAGACCTCGCAAACTGTCTTCTATTGCTTGCTGAATATTGGCTCGGTTAACTTTACGATTTTCCCCACGAATCCATGTCATTCTAGGATTAGGACCAGTAATTTTTGTAGCAATAATTAATTTATCCCGTTGTTGTTTAACTAACCATTCACCAATATATTCTTCTGTTTTTCCTTGAGTATCAGCCCTACTTGGCACTGGATACATTTCTGCCGTATCGATAAAATTAATACCTTCAGCAACAGCATAATTAAGTTTTTGATGAGCTTCTTCAATGGTATCTTGTAGCCCATAGTTCATAGTGCCCAAACAGATTTCTGAAACATTGAGGTTACTATCACCAAGTTTTTTGTATTTCATCAGTTTGTTTTTTAGTAAATTCTATAATTTTAGATTAGCACTAATGGGAATCATGAAAATATTTAGGGTTATTTTTTTGAGATGGGAAACAAAAAAAATATGAGATTTATGTAGACCTACTAGTCATTTCAGTTATCAGTTATGATTACTTTTCACTTCAATAGGAAGTAAAAAAACAAAATTTCCTTTTTATTCCCCCTTACAGTGCTTTTCAAATTGATGAACTACATCCCCATAACCAAAACCCTATAGGGATCTTTCTAGGAAGGTCCCGCTATGTGGTCTACCAACATGAAAACTACTGTCAATAGGAGGGTTGAAACTTTATTTTTTAGTTAGACTTATAGAGCAATAAAATCTACCTTTTACTACCTTTTTTTATTTGAGTTGCTTAAGTATAAAGTTTTCCCATCTTCCTGATTAAAAATTTATTCTTTCTTGCTTATATTATTTTTAATATTCTTTGAGCAATATTAAGTTTCTGATCAGGGTTGGGAAATTAAACCCCCTAAGATAGCTTACCTGTAAATTTATTGGAATTTCATGAAGTTTGAATCAGAATTAATATGGAATTTTATGAAGTTTTTGTGTTGATCGAATTTCCTTGTCTAAATTATGCTATATTAAGAGGATAAACTAACTTCAGTGTTTCCAGCCTCTGACTTCAGCTAGAGGTACTAGTGACTAACAACTGATAACTCAAATGACCTATAGTCTCAGAATAGCAGACTTACCTAGTAATGAACGACCACGGGAAAGATTAATTTCCTCTGGTCCTCAAAGCCTTTCGACTGCTGAATTAATTGCTATTTTACTAGGTACGGGTCAAGGAAAAGGAAAACTCTCTGCTGTTGGTCTCGGACAATACATATTAAATCAATTAAGTCAATATGAGCGTGAGCCACTCTCAGTCCTCCGTAATATTACAGTTCAAGAATTAACTCAAATTCACGGTATTGGTATGGCAAAGGCAACAACTATTCTGGCTGCTATTGAATTAGGCAAAAGAGTATTTCAATCTCGCCCTCCAGAATTAGCAGTTGTTAATAGTCCCCAAGCTGCTGCTGACGCTTTGAGTCAAGATTTGATGTGGCAAACCCAGGAAAAATTTGCTGTTTTATTGTTGGATGTAAATAACCGCTTACTCGGAACTCAGGTAATCACTATTGGTACAGCAACAGAGACATTAGCTCATCCCCGGGAAATTTTTAGAGAAGTGATTCGCCAAGGTGCAACCAAAGTAATTATTTCTCATAATCATCCTTCTGGAAATGTGGAGGCAAGTCCTGAAGATATTAATCTAACTGAAAAACTTTTAAAAGGAGCGAAAATTTTAGCTATACCCTTACTCGATCATATTATTATCGGTAACGGAGAACATTCCAGTATCCGCCAGACAACTAATTTATGGGAAAGATACCCTCAAGAAGATTAGTGGATATTTAGTATACTTTTCTCCCCTACCCTAAAAGACAACAATAGAAGAGATTATTGTCATAGATACTCGTTATTCAAAATTGAGTGCGCCCTTTTCTACAAGTTTCCACTTCTTCTGACTTCCTTGGGAAGATACTTTAGACGGTTTTACTATCAGGACTTACGCAAAGAAACCAGGTTTTGACAGTAAATCATTGTTTTTACAGCTCTTTTCAAATTGATGAACTACATCGCCATAACCAAAACCTTGTAGGGACATTGCATGCAACGTCCCTACTGTGGTCGACCGACATGAAAAATGCTGTAACACATAAATATCTACGAGAAACCGGGTTTCTCAGTTGGCCTGCGTAAGTCCTGTCGATATTGAAAGTCCCGTATTAATCAAGAGTCTAGTACTTTTGAATGGTTCACTTTCGCGAAGTGATTAACTTATAAGCCAAGAATATGTGATTTCTCCTCGATTTATAAGTTATAGTCATCACCATTGTTCACAACGCCAATACGCAAAGCAATACGTTGATACTTAGTAGAATTGTAGGCTTTACCAGTGTGCATAACTTGGGAGTTATCCCAAAATACAATATCTCCAGCTTGCCAAAGATGGCTATAAACAGGTGTCAAATTAAGAACTTTCTCAAATAACTCTACCCAATATCGCTTGACCAAATCAGGTTGATCCTCAAGTCCCTGTAGAATAGAAGTGTCTGAACCTAAATATAAACCTTTACGTCCAGTGATTTGATGGGTTGAAACTACAGGATGTAGTTTACGAGGAATCTCCATCCCTGGTGATGGAGGTCCAGGGTAAAGATGATACATCGAAAGCTTTTCTAATTGTTGCTGATATTGATATTCAAAGTTATTATAAGCTTGTATCATATCTAAAAAATCAGTCCTATGGGGTTGTCCATCAATACCTTCTGGGGGGACAGTTACACCATATAGCATGACAACATAAGGAGTATTCATCTCTAACCCATCAGTTATTGGGAGAAAGTCTTTATCGTGATGCCATTGCCAAGCAAATTTACTTACTACATCCTCAAATAGTCCTTTAGGACTCCCTAAAATATTAGATCCTGAACTTTGTAAGTATGCAGGAATTTCAGGATCTAAGGAATATGGGCGACGATGGCCAAGGCTTGAATCTCTAAAGGTATGTCTGGCAAATTCTGTTAACTCAGATGCCGTTAGATTTTGGTTGCGGATGAAAATAACACCATTTTCCCACAGATTCTGCTTTAATTCTTCTGCCTGTTTGGGACTTAAATTCAGCAGATTACAGCCTGGAAAAATTTCTTTGCCTAGTCTAGAATTTTGATGTTTTTCAATACTTATACTTTGCCTAATACCATTCATAATTTATGCAAATCACTTTTGACACTTGATTTTAGCAATATCTGAATTATAGCGCTTTTCAAATTGATGAACTATAATTACCATAGCCAAAACTTTGTAGAGACGTTCCATGACAAAAATGCGTTTCATGTCGCATTCGCGTTACGTCCCGCTCTGTGGTCTACCGACATTAAAACTGCTATAAATACTATTCCCTGGATATTTGAGTCTAGATATAAATTTTGTTGAAACCATACTAGAGAATAAGTAATTATTTGTTTTGAATATTAGATAGCAAGAAGTGTGGTTATTTTAAAAGTCAAATTTTAATTACGAACTATGATTAAATTCTTGTTGAGCTAATTTGGTTATATTAGCGATCGCCGATCTATCAGGTAAAAGTTCACTGTCGAGGTTTAACCACAATAGATATTCTATATTCCCAGCCGGACCTTGTATAGGAGACCAAGTTAAACCAGCGTATTTCCATCCTAAACTATTAGCACTAGAACATACCTGAAAAATTGCTTCAGCTTGGTCAGCATAGGAACGTACCACACCTTTTTTTCCCACTCGTCCTTTTCCAACTTCAAACTGAGGTTTGACTAAAAGAATCATCTCACGAGGTGGAATAAGTAATTTCCATAGAGCAGGTAATATTTTAGCAAGAGAAATAAAAGAAACATCAACTACAGCTAAACTAGGATATATTTCTTTTGTATTTTCTTGTCTTTCATAATTCAATATTAGTGAGTCACCATATAATTCTTGAGGAGTTAAATAACGTATATTAGTCCTCTCTTTCAAAATTACTCTGGGGTCATTACGCAACTTCCAGTCAACTTGTCCATAACCGACATCAATGCCATATATTAATTGAGCACCCGCTTTTAATAAACAATCTGTAAATCCTCCCGTAGATATGCCACCATCAAGACATATTCTCTCAGAAATAGAAATAGAAAAATACTCTAATGCTTTAGCAAGTTTGTAGCCCCCTCTAGAAACATATAAGGATTTTTGTTTAACTTTAATTTCTGACTCCAAGTCTACTTCAATTCCTGGTTTATCAATTATTTGTTGATTTACCATTACTTCCCCTGCTCTAATCAAAACCTGAGCTTTTTGTCGAGAAGTACATAAGTTTTGTTCTACCAATAAAATATCTAATCTTTGTTTAGGCACAAATTTTACTTACAGTCCTTGACTTTGTTATTAGCTACACCCACTTGGGAAAGATGCCCACACTACAGAATATATTAGTTGCGGGTGGGCATGCCGAGAAAAAACGGATAGGTCGGCCAGCATAAGACTATTGCCCAAGTAGCAGCAGCCTGTGAGATGTCAACCAGCCGAGGGGCTGAGGCTAGGTTGTTTCCCCGTGCCTTTAGGCCGGGGAGGATGTCAAAACTATAACTTCAAAAACTTCAAAGAAAGGACATTAAATATCCTTTTCCGCCAACTCACTAATTAGATAATCGAAAGGTTCCATTAAAAAAGCACCAGTTTGAATACCTGCCTCCTCTACCTCTGACTTAATCAGTTGTTTGAGAATGGCAATACCTATCACAGTAGGGCCAATAGGTACTCCTAAAGAATTATAAGTTTCCCGAAGTCCTGCTAAAACACGTTCATCCAGAACGTCTGTATTACCCGCTACTAAAGCATAAGTAGCATAGCGTAAATAATAGTCCATATCCCGTAGACAAGCTGCATAACGACGGGTTGTATAAGCATTACCACCGGGACGGATTAATTCTGGTTGTTCTGCAAATAAAGTGACTGTAGCTTGTTTTACTAAACTAGCAGCCTTAGAATTAATTAGGGTAGCAGCTTGTACTCTTGCAGTACCAGTTTCAAAATAAGATTTTAATCGTTCGACCCCATCCTGGTCGAAATAACGACCTTTAGCATCATAATTTGCTATTAATCCAGTTACAGTGTCCCGCATAAAATCATTCTCCCAACAATTTCTTAAATTTGCTATATCAGCCTACTTTGACATCTTTGCCACATTGTGTTTTAGGACAATACAGGATTCCTAACCATTAGTTATTAGGGTTTTGCGGCTTCTCAGTATCTCCTCTTCGAGGTTGTTCCCTTTAGGTATTATGGCCACTCTATATATTGACACTACTAACTCAGCAGCCTAAATACTTAAAACAAAAAACCTTTTGTTGTATGTGTTCAGTTCAAGTATGGAGTATTCCCAGTGACCATTTCTCTTTTCTGAGGTACCGTTGTTTGGTACCGTTTGAACCAAAATTGGTACTTTTTACCGCTTAACCTGCCTGTTCCTATATGTCTGGGCAGACCAATAACCAACGCCGAATATACCATAAGATTAATTGTTTTTCCTATCCCTCTCAATCTTGATGAGGAGAGCACACTCTTCAAACAATGTTAAGATAAATTCACATTTAGCAGAGTTATTAGAGTTAACCTTTCATTGTAACACCCTATACAAACAATTAACCATCTTCATTCTTATCATTATTTACAATATGTTCTTATTTAGAGCTGCAGTAAGTCGAAGCAATGAAGACTTTATATAAATATTTATTACAAATTCAATGTCTTACTTTAGTACTACTTTGTAATTCTTCGTTAAAGTTTTTTGGGCATTATGCAGTAGCTATTAAGATTGTATGGGAAAATCAAAATTCAAGATTTAGGAGCTAATAATGGCAGAAACAGCCCAAGATGTGTTGAACTGGATTAATAGTCAAGATATTCAAGTTATTGACTTGAAGTTTATTGACCTACCTGGTATTTGGCAGCATTTAACAGTTCACAAAAGTCAAATTGATGAAAGTTCCTTCACAGATGGAGTTGCCTTCGATGGTTCCAGTATTCGCGGTTGGAAAAGTATCAATGAGTCAGACATGATGATGGTACTCGATCCCACTACTGCTTGGATTGAACCTTTTATGGCCGAACCCACACTGAGTATTACCTGTAGTATTAAAGAGCCTCGGACTGGTGAGTGGTACAGTCGCTGCCCAAGAGTTATTGCTCAGAAAGCAGTTGATTATTTAAAAAGTCTGGGTATTGGGGATACTGTATTTTTTGGTCCAGAAGCTGAATTCTTTGTGTTTGAGGATGTTCGTTTCGACCAAACAGAAAACAAAGGGTACTATTATGTCGATAGTATAGAGGGTCGTTGGAATTCTGGAAAAGAAGAAGATGGAGGTAACAAAGGTTATAAACCTGACTACAAACAAGGTTACTTCCCAGTATCTCCCACAGATAGTATGCAAGACCTACGGACAGAGATGCTATTAACAATGGCTAAGTGTGGAGTACCTATTGAGAAGCATCACCACGAAGTAGCTACAGGTGGTCAGAATGAATTGGGCTTCCGCTTTGGTAAATTGGTAGAAGCTGCAGATAACCTGATGATTTATAAGTATGTCATTAAGAATGTAGGTAAAAAGTATGGCAAGACTATTACTTTCATGCCTAAACCTATTTTTAATGATAATGGTTCTGGAATGCACGTTCACCAGTCAATCTGGAAAAATGGTGAGCCTTTATTCTGGGGTGATGGTTATGCTAACTTGAGTAAGATGGCTCTTCATTATATTGGTGGTATTCTTAAGCACGCTCCAGCAATATTGGCTTTTTCTAATCCTTCCACTAATTCTTATAAGCGATTAGTTCCTGGGTTTGAAGCTCCAGTAAATTTGGCTTATTCTCAAGGAAACCGTTCTGCTTCTATCCGAATTCCTTTAACTGGTGCTAATCCTAAGGCCAAACGACTAGAATTTCGTTGTCCTGATGCTAGTTGTAACCCATATTTGGCTTTTGCAGCTATGCTTTGTGCTGGTATTGATGGGATTAAGAATGAAATTGACCCTGGTGCCTCTTTGGACGTAGATATTTATGAACTAAGTAGTGAAGAGTTGAGCAAGATTCCTTCTACTCCTGCTTCTCTAGAAGGTGCTTTGGAAGCTTTGGAAAAAGACCATGAGTTTTTGACTGCTGGTGGGGTATTTACGGAGGATTTGATTGAAACTTGGATTGATTATAAGATGGAGAATGAGGTTAAACCCATGCGTCTACGACCTCATCCCTATGAGTTCTCTATGTACTATGATTGTTAAATTATGATTTTTTCACTGGGAACTAATTCTAGTGTAAATTTCTGGAATAATTACGAGCAATATGTTATGTATCGCGTTAATTCTTAATTCCTGTGAATAATAATAGGGATTTGATTTTAGCCTTCGTTGATTGTTAAATTATGATTTTTTTCACTGGGAACTAATTCTAGTGTAAATTTCTGGAATAATTACGAGCAATATGTTATGTATCGCGTTAATTCTTAATTCCTGTGAATAACAATGGGGATTTGATTTTTGCCTTTGTTTTTAGCCTTCGTTGAGGAAGGCTATTTTTTTTATTTTTTTTACTTATGGTAACATTTTTTATTATATAAAATTCATGAGAAAATATTATACTAATGCCAGGAAATCCTCCCCCCTGTCTCGTAAGAGCAGCTTAGGGAGGATGTCAATTAATAAAATTACAGGGGTTTTCATTTCAGTAGGCCACAGTAGGAACGTTCCTAGGAAAGTCCCTACAAAGTTTTGATTGTGATGATGTGGTTAATCCATTTCAAAAGCGCTGTAAGTGATTTAATTATTGAGTATTATGTGTAGCTTGTAGCTATATTTGAAAAAATTGGTGTTAGTATCTAAATCTCTCTATCTATCTATTTTCCTACCTATTTATTAATATTTCCTAGCATATAGCAAAAATTAACTTATTTTATATTACAGTTTATAATGGTATTCTCAAAAATTTTGCTATGGTTAAAAGTTACAAAAAATTAGGTTCAAAATAACTATAATTGCGGTTATACTAATTAGTTCTTAGTAAAAACTGCCTTCAGGATCGGACTTAAAATACTGAATAAAGTATTTTTTTATTCCCTTAAAAGGAGAGACTTAAGACATGATTTTTTGTCAATTATAGTTTTTTTGATTTAGATTGAGAAAAGTTTTTATTACTATAACCTGCGTTTCAGCAGAAAAAGTTTTCCATCTCTTTTTGAAATGACTATATATTAAAATAATAATAGTATTATCATGGTAGATATAATTACAGAACTTACTTATAAAACATTTCAAAAAAGCAAAGTTTACTTTGCTTTAGCTCACAAAAGAATTTCCACTCAGCTCAGGAAATCTATTCATCCAAACCTGAAGCTAAATACCAAGCCTTTATCTGCTGAAATCCTCAAAAAAATGCAGCAATTTATTGATGAAATTATCGAAAAAGATTTAGCAGATGGAGAAAAAGGTATATATCCAATTAATCTTATCTTTGATCATTCCTGGTCGAATTTTTTAAGTTGTTATCCTAATATTTGGCTAGATATGCCTAAAGTTTGGGAAAAAATTCAACAAAAGAAATATCAAGAGTTTTCTCAAGAAATAGATACTCAAGATTATCCTACTTATTATTTACAAAACTTCCATTATCAAACTGATGGTTATTTAAGCAATATGTCTGCTAATCTTTATGATTTACAGGTAGAGCTTTTATTTAATGGCGCTGCTGATATAATGCGTAGGCGAATTTTAGCCCCATTAAAAATGGGGTTAGAAAAATTGGTTTCTGGGCAAAATTCAGATGCGATCGCAACTCAAAAATTACGGGTTTTAGACATAGCTTGTGGTACTGGCAGAACATTAAAATTTATTCGTGCTACTTTGCCAAAAGCTTCTCTTTATGGTGTTGATTTGTCACCTAATTACTTAAAAAAATCCAATAAATTACTATCTGAAGATTTGGGAGAATTACCTCAACTTTTGCAAGGAAATGCGGAGAATTTACCTTTCCGGGCCAAATATTTTCAAGGTATAACTTGTGTTTTTACTTTTCATGAATTACCTCCAATGGTACGTCAAAAAGTTTTAGAAGAAGCTTTTCGGGTAATTCAACCAGGAGGAGTTTTTGTAATTTGTGATTCGATTCAAATATGTGATGAACCTGATTTTGCTACTATATTAGAAAATTTTCCTGCAATGTTCCATGAACCTTATTATAAAAATTACATTACAGATAATTTAGAGGAGCGTTTAGAAAAAGCAGGGTTTGTAAATATTGCCACTGAAGTTCATTTTGTTAGTAAATATTGGGTTGCTTATAAACCTGATATTAATATTGACAGTTAAGGGAAAAGAGAAAAATGGTTAAGAGCTGTGCTGTTTGATTCTCGGTTAAGATTTTTAAGAATAGACAAGTACTATGTCAACTAGGTATAAGTAATTATGACAACTAACAATCCTGAAACTGTTTCTGTGGACAATACTTCTAATGAAGAAGCAAATACTAATGAACTAACTGAAGATGAAACTAGTCTTAATTATATAGAAAACATTGAGACTGTTATTGCTGGTATGGCAGAAGAGCAAAAAGTAATGGTGGCTCAAAATGAAACAGGCCATCTGTGGAAGTTTAAATATGGCACTGTGGATGTATATGTAAGACTGACTGGAGAAAGTGATGATGATACTTTGACGGTTTGGTCTTATGTATTGAAGTTGCCTGCTAAAAATGAACCAGAGTTGATGCGTAGATTATTAGAAATGAATTGGTTATCAACAATGGAATCTCATTTTGCTATTGTGGACAATCAAATTGTAGTTGTGGCAACTCGTACTGTGGCAGAACTATCTCCTGGAGAAATTTCCCGGGCAGTTACTATTGTTGCGACTCTTGCTGATGATAATGATGAACCTTTAGTTGAAGAGTTTGGACAATAAATAAAGATATCTCCGGATATTAAGAAGCTTTTTGTAGTAACTTTTGTAGAGATATTTGATGAGATGTCTCTACATTTTTTTTCACCAAAAAAAGGGCGGGCATTTTTAGGTATTTGACTTGAGGGGTTGGCCAGAGGGCTAAAAACATAGTAGGTGGCAGGTGTCAGATTTCAGGTTGGGTGGTGTTAGGGTAAATAATGGTTGAATTTCTGCTTTGGCTATGATACATCAATTAAGATTAGTTTATTGAGAACACAAAGAATTACAGAAATTAAATTTAACTATTATTATGTTTTGGCGACTTATACCCCTACTAATAACAACTGGAAAATTACAAATGGCAATAGATAAATGGTTGCTACACCAACATCTCCAAGGAAAAATTACACCGACTCTCCGGTTTTATACTTGGCAACCAGTCTCTATTTCTCTGGGTTATCATCAAAAATCCTATCCTGAATATTGGCAAAATCTTACCTGGCAAGGTACTCCTGTGGATATTGTGCGTCGCCCTACTGGTGGCAGGGCAGTTTTACATCAGGGAGATTTAACTTATAGTTTGATAACTTCTGGTTTGAGCGGCAGTCGTATTGAGTCTTATAAAGCTATCTGTGAATTTTTAATCCAGGGGTGGCGATCGCTTGGTATTGAGCTAAGTTATGGCAGTGCGGGAAGAGGCTATATTAATAACCCAAACTGTTTTGGAACTTCTACAGTTGCAGATTTAATCTTACCTAATGGGAAAAAATTCATCGGTAGTGCCCAAGCGAGAAAACAAGGGACAATATTACAACATGGTTCGATGATGTTAGCACCTGATGTTGAGTTTTTTAACTATGTTTTTAGTAATGAAACATCTTCTATAGTTTCTGATATTTCTACTTCTTTTTTATCTGCAAATGATATGGGAGAAAGTTTGATTAATAAGATTATTGAAGTGTTAATCATAGCAGCGAGTAAATGTTTTAAAATTCAATTAATTACTGAACCTTTATCAGATAAAGAATGGGTAGAAATCCATAATTTTGCCAATACTAATTTATGTTGAGTCTGAACCCTCACGGGGTTACAGCTAACCTGAAATGAAGAGATGTATCAGGTTTCAGGTGTTTACAGCATCAAACGCTACAGATGGCTTTTGAGAAAACTGCTGAATCTGTTTTTCTAAGTATAACAGGACTTACGTAGGCTTCAGCTAGAGCCAAGCTATGTAGGGTATTCCTTGCATCCCCCCTCACCCTCAGG
>JAKQYE010000188.1 GCA_023356605.1 Trichodesmium sp. MAG_R02
ATCAGGACTTACGCACCAAGCCCTATATCTAGTAGGGGTTAACAGCTGTTAACAGCTGTTAACCCCTAGATATTGCGTGGTTAATCAAGACAACCTAGTACCAGAGATTACTTTTAACTTTAAACTTTCAACTTTTGAGTTTAAATACTAATTCGCACTTACAATTTTTGCAACTAAAGGTTCTGACTATAATAATCCTGTTAATATTTCTTCTGGTCGTTGACCATAAGGCCAAGCAAAAGCATGACGAAAAGCAGCATCTTGACAAGCTTGTAATTGTTGAAAATCAATCACATCAAATGTCAATAGATTCTCGTATTCAAATGGCAAACGAACATTATGTAAACCAGCATTATCTGTACAAATAGCAATATCTACCCCAGCATCAAAACATTTGTCAAATACTGTCTTCAATTGACCCATATTATCCATAGTACCTGTTTTGAAATAGGTGGTTGGGCAAACTTCTAAACATTGTCCTTGGTTTGCCACTTCTTTTAATAACTTTGGATATTTTAAAGGAATTTGAACTCCATGACCAATTCGCATTAAATAAGGTAGTAATTCTTCATGACAACCATTAGGAGTTTCATAAAGATGTCCCGTAGTTTTTACACCCTGTTCACGAGCATATTTATACAGCTTAATAAATTCATCTATGCGTTCTTTGTAATTATTATCTCCTCCTGCTACATCTATAGCACAGACATATTCTGGCATTTGCACTGCTAAATCCACAATTGCTTGATTTACTTCATTAGGCAAGCGAGTATGAGTACATAAAATTTGGGTAGTAATAATTGGATACTCATTCTGTTTAGTTGCTTTGCCTACAGTCTTAACTATTTCTGACATTAAGTCGATACGTTGAGACTGTGGTAAATTATCTGGAGTTCTCAAGTAAGGTGTATAACGTAACTCTAAATATGCCAAATTTTCAAATGTATAAGCACCACGAATTAAGCGATAAATAAAGTATGGTAGTGTCTCAGTATTTTGAACACTTTCTACTAGAGTATGTAGTTCTAAATATTCATCTAATGTGTTCCGCGGTTTGGTATAAAATTTTTCAAATTGTTGATATTCAGGAAAACGAGCGGCTAGTTCTTGATTTTGACGTTGAAAATATCTCCATAAAACTCTAGGAACTACGGAGCCTCCTAAATGTCGATGTAATTCTGCATGTAAAGCCATAGAAATCTAATTTATCTTTAATACTTATCCAACAAAAAAACATAAAAATCTGAAGTTACTAACTCTATATATTCAGGCAACAAAGGTTGAAATCTAAGCATATAATATTTTCGGAGTATGAGACAGAAGAAAAAAGACAGTAGATAATTTTTGCTACTAGAAAGCTATTTTTTTTTTGATAAAAAGTCTTCCCTTTGCTACAGAAACTATGTTGTTACCTTTACCTTAATTAAATTTTTATCCTTGAGTCCTCCGTCCCTAGGAATAAGCAATATAGGAATAGATTGAATAATGCTCCAATATAGTTACTAAATCTATAGAAAAAGATTCCTTGACCTAGTTTTAATTAAGGGTCACCATTACGGGGTGAACTACAACACCCATTATCCCATTGCTAAAAGCGTTTGGGACTGCTTTTCGTAATATGTTTAAACTTCCATTAAATTCAGCATTGTATTTGAGACCATTTGAAGCTTTATAAAGTCTTCAAGTCATTCGTTTACCACTATAGCAGTCTGCCCATAGGTTGCGACACTTCAATAAGTAAATAAAACTTTTAAAACTCTTACCTATTCTCTATTCCCTCTTCCCTGTTCCCTAAAAATACAGTGGGATTTTTGCCACGAATAAAATAGGATTGCTATAAATCTATATTTGACACCTTTTTGATAAACTGGTAAATCGTCCAAGTCTAAAAAAGCTAGCAATTCAAGTATAACTCTCTTGATTAATTATTACTTTGATTTCTACTGATTTGGCTTTGTATTTTAGTTGTTCAATTAACTTCAAAAAAAGGAATTTGAACAAACTTTTGATTGTTTTTTTTGCCTAGATTTATACCTTGTTTCCAGTTAGAATTATTTCCTATTACTAAAAGTCTTATCTGGTTCTCTATCAGACCATTAACTATCTGTTCTGTTGTCCTTGTTCTGATTTTGATTCCATAAAAGAGAAGCCGAGCTCAAAGAGATGTGCTGCACGGAGACAAAATCCTCCATTAAATCATTAGTTTCAATTGATGCTAAATTAACTACTTCAATGTCTCTATAAGTTTATAGTTAAGAGAACTTTCAAATAATTAAAGCCCACTCTACTTAATCTATCTTTATGTTCACAAACTATAAAGTCATAATCATTTTCCTGTGATAGCTTGACCAGCTTTCGTCTATTGTCATTTACTCCACTACCTACCTCTTTAACAACCCTGACAATAGAATAACCTTTGTGCATAGCAATAATTAACTAGTCTTTCAGCTTGAGATTCAAGATTAGGCAAGTTTGTTGTAAATCGAAACTCTACAATAAATGACTACTTTAACAAATTTATATTGAGAGGAGTTGATATTATTCTTGACAATAATTGTTCCGCTGGGTAGTTGATAAGCATTTAACTCTCCCGGTTTCCAAATATTCCAAGCTGTCTTGTAACAAACTCCGATAATATTTAGCATTGCATCAGATAATTTCATTCATAAACCTATTTATGGGAATTTAACTAATCCCAGTCTAAGATATTTTTCGTTATTTTTTTATGTTTTTCTATAAAATTAATAAATTTTTACAATACTGGGAATTTGCTGTATCTCCATTACTGGCATTCATCCATCCCCCTTTTGAAAGAGGGGATGGAAAGGGCGGTTCTTCTGCCGAGGTTGAAATAAACGACCCCTGGTGTTGAAAAAATAAGTCTGGGCTCCTCTGTATATATTTTTATTGGGTTATCATAATTACTGTAACAAAAAGCAATAAAAATTAATTGACATGATTTTTATTTAATGTAATAGTTATAAAGTGTGTTAATTATGCTTAAAAAAGACCCTTGGCTAACGTAATTGTGATTGGCGCCCAGTGGGGCGATGAAGGAAAAGGAAAAATTACTGATTTACTGAGTAAATCAGCAGACGTAGTTGTTCGGTACCAAGGGGGTGTCAACGCTGGTCATACAGTAGTTGTAGAAGGCCAAACATTTAAACTACACTTAATTCCTTCAGGTATCCTTTATCCTGATACTGAGTGTATTATTGGCTCGGGAACAGTGATAGACCCTAAAGTTGTAATTGAAGAACTAGATCAGGTTGAAGCTTTAGGTATTTCTACAGCCAATTTGATGATTTCTGAGGCTGCTCATGTGACAATGCCTTATCATCGGATCATAGACAAGGCATCAGAAGAACGTAGGGGGAATCAAAAAATTGGGACAACAGGTAGGGGTATTGGCCCAACTTATGCCGATAAGTCTGAACGGACAGGGATTCGGATGATTGATTTGAGAAATCCAGATCAATTGAGAGAGCAGATACATTGGACGGTTAACTATAAAAACGTAATTCTAGAGAAGCTTTATAATCTATCGCCTTTAGATCCAGAAGAGGTGGTAGATGAATACTTGGGGTTTGCAGATCGCTTAAGGCCTCATATTATAGATGCATCTTTGAGTATCTACAATGCTATTCAGGAACGACGTAATATTTTGTTCGAAGGAGCCCAAGGTACTCTATTGGATTTGGACCATGGTACTTATCCTTATGTTACTTCGTCAAATCCAGTGGCAGGAGGTGCTTGTGTAGGTACTGGTGTAGGACCGACAATGATCGACCGAGTAATTGGGGTAGCTAAAGCTTACACTACAAGGGTAGGAGAAGGACCGTTTCCGACAGAAGCTAAAGATGAAATTGGAGAACTGCTGTGCGATCGCGGAGCCGAGTTTGGGACAACTACTGGCCGTAAACGTCGTTGTGGATGGTTTGATGCAGTAATTGGACGTTATGCAGTGCGAATTAATGGTATGGACTGTATGGCCATTACTAAATTGGATGTGTTGGATGATTTAACAGAGATTAAGGTTTGTGTAGCTTATGATATGGAGGGTAAGCGTTCCGAAGATTTTCCCAATAGCTCTATACAATTAGCTAAATGCCAGCCTATTTATAAAACATTGCCTGGTTGGAAGGAATCAACTATAGATTGTCGAACTTTAGAAGATTTACCACAGCAAGCTTTGGATTATCTGCGGTTTTTGGCAGAGCTGATGAATGTGCCTATTGCTATTGTGTCTCTTGGGGCTAGTCGTCACCAAACTATTATGGTGGAAGACCCAATTCATGGACCAAAGCGAGGTCTGTTATATTCTTAACTGCTATGGAATAATCTATATATTATATATATTTATATGTGGCCAGTACATGGCCAGTGTATGGCTAGCAATTATGGGAACTCATTTGTAACATTATTTTTTCATCGGTAGTATAATAAATCTAAAAAACTATGTTAGGGATGAATATATGAGTTCCTTTCACTAAACAAGGTCTAAAATTTTGGTATAATAAGCAAGCACATTAAGAGAAAAAAAGTCAAGATGGAAGTTACAGTAGAATGTCAAAAAAGACCATTAGGGAGCAAAACTAAAGCCTTGCGAAGGGAAGGATTAATTCCTGCAGTCTTGTATGGTCATCAGGTTACAGAATCAGTTTCATTAACAATTGATGTTAAGAAAGCGCAGCAGTTGTTAAAAAGTGCCTCTGCCAACAAAACTATTATTGACCTTAAAGTTCCTGAGATTTCCTGGAATGGTAAAACTATTCTTAGGGAAGTTCAATATCATCCCTATAAATCCGAGATTTATCACCTAAGCTTTTTCTCAATCAGCGATAGCGGGAGTATTGACTTAGTTAAAAATTGACGTCATAAAGCAATATAATGGGTTAGTTGTATCAAATAATAATGTGGTAGAATTTGTCAAACCTAGAGAAGCTGCTGAAATCTTAGGAGTTAATGCACGTAATGCCTGTTAGATGGGAACAAAGTGGAGAAATAAATGCCTAAAAAACACCATCAGGACAAAGGCGCTATGATGTTGACTCCTATATCCGAAACCCACCGATAACTATTAGAGAAACTGTTCTATACTCTAGTTTGTCAAGTAATCCTCAAAACCAGGCTTAAATCGGCTTTCTAGAATGCAATACCTAAATTGCAATAAACAGATAGATTCTGCTAACAGTCGAAAAGCATAACTCGAGAGAGCCAAACTACATAGAAAGGTAATCATAAGCTAGGCAAATCAGTAGCCGACAAAGGATTTCATGGATTTCGCAGGCAGCTAGAATATAAATGTCAATGGTACGGTTCTGAACTGGTAATAGTCGATATCATCTTTCCGTCATCAAAGACTTACTCCAACTGTAGTCATGTTCAGGACATTCCCTTAAGTCTAAGGACAAATGAATCGTCCTGACTGTGGTTTATCAATTTTATTGAGACTTAAACGCCAGTATAAATTTAAGCGTAGGTGGTCGGCTCGAGAGAGAATGCTTGTGGATGGGTAACCACCGACGGCCTCAGTCTAATCAGGAAGTAAACATCAATTTATCACGTTATGTGACGCTTTGTATCAGTTTTATAGAGCAGTATTGATACATAATATCAATTCCTCTGAGAGTGGAGTTTTGACTTAGTCGAGAATCTAGCTCATAACACAATATAGCACGATAGTTGTCTTGTTCAATAACTTAGTGAAATTTATCAAACCAAGAGAAGCTGATGAAATATTAGGAGTTTACCGTACTATCCTCACTTCAACTACAGACTCAACTACTACAGGTATTTTGATATCACTCATAGATAAGTGACAAATACCTTCCTTTAGTGGTCCTTTATATACAGACTCTTTTGAGTAGATAACTACATTTGGGGCTTTGGTTTTGTCCTTATACTTTTACAGCAGTTTTCATGTTGGTAGACCCCAGTAGGGACGTTGCATGCAACGTCCCCACAAGGTTTTGGTTATGATGATGTAGTTCATCAATTTGAAAACCGCTATATGCGGGTGCTATGAAGCAGAAAGCCCCTGACATCGATGCTAGGGAATCCCGCACTGTCTCCTAAGAGCAGCGCCGGGAGGATGTTAAGGAATGCTTTTTATAAAGGTGACTACAAGCCAAATAGTTGTAAACTCAGAGGAGTTTTGATTAACCAGACAAAGCCTTTATATCCTTGGATGAAAAACTTGCTCTCGGTATGGTTCTGAACTAGTGATAGTCGACATTATCTTTCCGTCATCAAAGATTTGTTTCAACTGTAGTCATGTTCAGGATATGCCCCTAAATCTAAGGACAAATGAATTGTCCTGACTGTAGTTTGTCAATATATAGAGACTTAAACGCCAGTATAAATTTAAGCGTAGGCGGTCGGCTCGAGAGTGAATGCCTGTGAATGAGTAACCGCTGACAGCCTCAGTTGAAGCAGGAAGTCAACATCAATTTGTCACGTTATATGACGTTTTGTATCAGTTTTATAGAGTAGAACCGTTTATGGAGATGTCTAATGAGAAATTAGGTATTAATTATTTGTTGAACTTGATCAGCCCTTGACCCTTCTAAACGTGGACCTTGAATTTTTACAACCTCAGAAGCTAGATAATTTCCCCAACGTGCAGCTTGAGTCGGTTGATAACCATGAGTAAGGGCATATAACACACCTCCAGCAAAAGCATCTCCTGCACCAACAGTATCGATCGCCGTTGCAGGACGCCCCGGCACAGAAGTAATTATTTTATCCTTAACAACTAAACAACCTTCCTTGCCATCAGTAATAAAAGCTGTTTCAACCAACTCCCCAATTTTCATGGCAGATTCTTCTAAAGACTCTATTTTACAGAAACTACGGGCTTCGTCAGCATTACAGAATAATATATCACAATAATTTGAAAGTAATTGACGGAAGTCATCAGCGAACAGATCTACCAAAAACTGGTCTGAGAAGGTAAAACAAACTTTCACTTTTTCACGCTTAGAATCTTCCATAGCTTTAATACAAGCTTGCTTTGTACTCTCTCCAGTCCACAAATAACCTTCTACATAACTATATTTGCAACGCTTAATTTGCTCTGGATCAATATCACTAGTACTGAGATTTACAGATACTCCCAAGTTTGTACACATGGTACGTTCAGCATCAGGAGTTGTCAGCACGACACAGGTACCAGTAGGATTATCTGCTGTAGGTATAGGAGGGACATTAAACTCGATTTTAAAGTCCAGCATATCTTGACGGTATAGTTCCCCGTTAGGGTCACTGGCAACCTTGGCCACAAAAATACCTGTTCCTCCACTTTGAGCGATCGCTATCATGGAATTTGCTGCTGAACCTCCGGAACGCTTTTTTAAAGATATGTTTTCCAGTCCGGCCAAAATTCCTCCTTGTGTTTGAGTATCCATCAGAGTCATTCCACTTTTTTGAAGGGAATATTTAGTGATAAAGTCTTCTTCTACAATAGCAAGGATGTCAACTAGGGCGTTACCGACACCATATACATCTAATTTTTGGGTGTTTACTGCTGTCATTTACTTTTCTATTATTTAGCCGTCTAACATAATATCATATGCTTTGTTGGTCGTGCCACTTTTCTAGGTCCCAATAATTAAAACAAAGTTGTTGAGGTTTGTTAACATCAGGAATCAGAATTAAATAAAGTCCAGAATTGATCAGGACTTACGCAAAGAAACCAGGTTTTGACAGTAAATCATTGTTTTTAACACATAAATATCTAGGAGAAACCGGGTTCCTCAGTTTGCCTGGGTAAGTCCTGTTGATATAAGAGACGTTACCAAGGAACGTCTCTTCATCAAAACTTAAATCAAATCAGTTTTGATACTTTCAAGATTTAATTCAAGATTAAAAATTAAACCAATGAATTATTCACCCTCAAACCAGCATTATCTTGAGTATATGTTTCTTGATTAATTTTAACTGGCTCTGCTTCCCAAATCTCTTTGGCATATTCCATAATTGTCCGATCAGAAGAAAATTTACCCATGCGAACAGAATTATAAATAGACATTTTTGTCCATTTTCCTTGATCTTGGAAAGCTTGACTAACCTGTTCCTGACATTCAATATAATCTTGATAGTCAGCTAATAGCATATATTGGTCATTATACAGTAGAGAGTCAATCAGAGGCTTGAACATATCAGGATTACCTTTGCTAAACTGGCCACTAGCAATCAGATCAATTACAGCCTTTAACTCTGAATTTGTATTATAGTAATCTAAAGGTTTATAACCCTTAGTCTTGATATCAAAAACTTCTTCAGCAGTTAGGCCAAAGAGGAAGAAGTTTTCTGCTCCCACCTCTTCACGAATCTCAATATTAGCTCCATCAAGAGTACCAATAGTCAGTGATCCATTCATGGCAAACTTCATATTACCAGTTCCCGATGCCTCTTTGCCAGCAGTAGAAATTTGCTCTGATAAATCAGAAGCAGGATAAATTAGCTGACCTAATGAAGCATTAAAGTTAGCCAGGAAAACTACTTTGAGGCGACCACGCACATCAGGGTCGTTGTTAACTACATCAGCAATAGCATTAGTCAACTTAATAATTAACTTAGCCATATAGTAACCAGGAGCTGCCTTGCCGCCAAAAATGAATGTGCGAGGTTGAATATTAATACTAGGATTTTGCTTAATGCGGTTGTAAAGGGTAATGATGTGGAATAAATCCAAATGTTGACGTTTATACTCATGGATACGTTTGACTTGAATATCAAACAAAGAATTAGTATCCACTTCAATCCGATTATACTTTAAAATGTACTCTGCTAGCCTAACTTTATTCTCCTGTTTAATTTGTTGCCAACGTTTACAAAATTCGACGTCATCAACATATTTTTCTAGTTGCCTTAGTTTATCTAAATTTCGCAACCAACTATCTCCTAATTTCTCAGAAAACAAGGCAGAAAGTTTAGGATTACTTAATAAAATCCAACGACGGGGAGTTACTCCATTAGTTTTATTGAGGAACTTTTCTGGGAAAAGTTTGTAGAAATCTTTGAGCACACCTTTTTTGAGCAATTCTGTGTGTAGAGCTGCTACCCCATTCACTGCATGACTGCCTATAGTCGCTAAATTAGCCATCCTGACAGACTTTTCTGGAGTTTCCTCAATTATAGATACACGAGAGATTAATTCCCGATCTTTAGGATACCAAGTTTGCACTTGCTCTATAAAGCGCCGATTAATTTCATAGATAATCTCCAAATGGCGAGGTAGCAGACTACCAAACAAATTAATTCCCCAACGTTCTAATGCTTCTGGTAGTAGAGTATGGTTAGTATAGGCAAAAGTATTTTGAGTAATGTGCCAAGCACGCTCCCAGTCAATGTCATATTCATCAATAAACAACCGCATCATTTCCGCAATAGCAACGGCAGGGTGAGTGTCATTTAATTGAATTGCTGTTTTATCGCTTAAGTTATCTAAGTTTTGGTTGTGCAATAAATGCCGACGGATGATATCTTGCAGAGCACAGGAAACGAAGAAATATTGCTGTTTAAGTCGAAGTTCCTTACCTTGGGGAGTGTTGTCATTAGGATAGAGAACTTTTGATATAGTCTCCGAACTCATTTTTTCTTCTACTGCACCATCATAGTTTCCAGAATTGAACTCTTCAAACTTAAAATCTATGCTAGCTTCTGCACGCCACAGACGTAGCGGATTAACTGTATTCACTTTATAGCCAGGAACAGGAGTGTCATAGGGGATGCCAATGACAGTTTGAGCGGGAACCCATGTTACCCGATAATTGCCTTTTTCGTCATGATATCCTTCTGTAGTACCACCCAACTTGACTTCTACCTGTTCTCCTGGACGGGCTATTTCCCAGGGGTTACCAAAGCGCAACCATTTATCGGGAATTTCCGCTTGCCACCCATCTTGTATGGTTTGGGTGAAAATGCCAAATTCATAACGAATACCATGGCCTATAGCAGGAATTTCCAGGGTGGCTAGAGAGTCCAAAAAACAAGCTGCTAACCTACCTAAGCCCCCATTTCCTAAACCTGGATCGTCTTCTTGTTCTAGTAGTTCATCCAAGTTCAGTCCAGATTCTCTAACAGCTTGACGAATTTCTTCATATATGCCTAGGTTAATTAAACTATTACCTAGGTGACGGCCCATGAGAAATTCTGCTGATAGGTAGTATACTACTTTAACATCTTTTTCATTGTAAGTACGAATTGTAGAGAGAAAGCGTTGGAGTAAGCGATCGCGTATAGTATAAGCTAGAGCACGGTAAAAATCATCCTTTTTTGCCATTGACTCATAGGTCCCTTGCAGATAAAACAGGTTATCGGCCAGGGCACGTTTTAGGGTGACGACACTCATACCTGTGCGATCGTCTTCTACCTGAATTTTGTTTTCAGTAGTAGGCTTGATAAGTTGATTCATTCGGGCTCCTTAAATTTTGCTGTCATCAATTTTATTGCATTAGAAAGGTGGGTATACTAATTAGCTTTGCCACACAGGAGTTATTCTATAGGAAAGTTTGGTATTAGAAAACTTGGGAATGAGGTGAGACTAGCCAATAAAACTATATTCCTTGTACTAATTTAGGCAAAATCAAGATCTATAACTATCAAAGATTATAAAGAACCCATAGGTACTTAATTTTAATCATTTTTACAGAATTTCCCCTAAGATTAGGATCTTTTCTGGCCATCTATGTAGATAAAATAGAGTTTGAGACATATCACAAAAACCATAATATGACCCTACCTAATGGCCCAGCCCTGTCACCGTTACAACGAACACTCCGGACATGGAAATTTATTTTTAGTCCCTTATCTGCTATAGAAGAACGATACTCTGAATATGGGGATATATTTAGAACAAATACTAACTCGTTGGTTCCTTTCATCTATTTTTGTAACCCTAAAGCCATTCAACAAATTTTTACTGCTGACCCTGATACTTTTACTTCAGGGGATAAAAATGGTATTCTACAATATTATGTGGGTAAAAATTCCCTACTGCTCCAAGATGGCGATCGCCACAAACGGCAAAGAAAACTATTAATGCCACCTTTTCATGGCAGTCGAATGACTCGTTACGGAGATTTAATCTATAACATCACTTCTAATGTCATTAGTCAGTGGAAAATAGACAAACCTTTTCCTATCCGCAGGTCAACCCAAGAAATATCTTTCAAAGTAATTCTTAGTGCTGTATTTGGTTTAGATCAAGGAAAACGTTATGAAAAACTCAGAGTCCTTATGTCTGATGTTCTAGAGTCCATAAGTTCTCCCCTCAGCTCTACTTTTCTGTTCTTCAATTTTTTACGAAAAGATTGGGGTCCTTGGAGTCCATGGGGGAGATTTCTGCGCAAAAGGCAAGAACTCCATGAACTAATACTTGCAGAAATCAAAACTGCCAAGAAAGAAGGAAATCATCGTGATGATATTCTCAGTTTATTACTAGAAGCCCGTGATGAAGCAGGTAATGCTATGAGCGAGGAAGAAATTAAGGATGAACTACTGACAATGCTTCTTGCTGGTCACGAAACTACAGCATCAGCTTTAGCATGGGCATTATATTGGATTGATAAAATCCCATCAGTGAGGGAAAATTTAATGGCAGAATTAGCAGCTTTTTCTAATAATTCGGATCAAGTTGCTATTACCAAACTTCCTTACCTCAGCGCTGTTTGTCAAGAAACTCTACGCATTTACCCCATTGTTATGAATGCTTTCCTTAGAGTTGTTCAGAAACCTATAGAAATTATGGGTTATCAACTGGAACCGGGAATGGTTGCAATAGTGCCTATTTATCTGACTCATCATCGGGAAGACATTTATCCAGAACCTAAAAAGTTCAAACCAGAACGTTTTTTGGAAAGACAATTTTCGCCTTATGAATATTTACCATTTGGAGGGGGAAGTCGTCGTTGTATAGGTTCGGCTTTTGCTTTATTTGAAATGAAATTGGTGTTGGCGACAATTTTCTCACAGTGGGAACTTAAATTACTGCCCAACCAAAGAATTAGACCTGTTAGGAGAGGGTTGGTTATGGCACCACCAGGAAATATGCGGATGGTTGTGAAACAAAAAATAGGGTCAGAAAGTTAGCTAGCTTCACTGAAGTTAGAGAGGGGAGCTTTCAGATTAGCGATGTACAAGAATTAGCAGTCAGAAAGCTCTATTTAATTAACTAAAAACTTTGATAAAACTATGGTTTCTGGCAATTATTTTAAATTTAAAATTGGCAACTATTTGTAATATCTATAAAGTGAAGCTGAGTCAAAAGTCAAAACTCATATGTTAAGTTTTAGTAGGTTTGGTGGTTTCATATTTCAGGCTAACAGCAAAAATAGAAAATGATTGGAGTAAAAAGTTATTGAGATTTATTGATTGTAGGTTTCAAGTTTTCCTTCCTTCTTAGTAGATTATTTGAAGATCCCAAAATTTGGTTTAAACTCCAGTAGTAAGATGTCATCAATTTATTAATTTTTAAACCTAAAACCTAAAACCTAACACCTAGCACCTAACACCTAACACCTAACACCTAAAAATTTAGTCTAAACTCCAGTAGTAAGATGTCATCAATTTATTAATTTTTAAACCTAAAACCTAACACCTATAGTCATTTAAAATAAGAATGGAAAACTTTTTCTGCTGAAACTTAGTTATAGGAAGAAATACTTGTCTAAATCTAAATTAAAATGACTATAAAACCTAAAACCTAAAACCTAAAACCTAACACCTAACACCTAACACCTAACACCTAAAACCTAACACCTAAAACCTAACACCTAACACCTAAATCC
>JAKQYE010000189.1:0-5421 GCA_023356605.1 Trichodesmium sp. MAG_R02
CCAAACTTTTACTACAAAACTTAGGAAATATCCATTAGCTGAATCTTTGATTAGGTATTACTGATGATGGAATAGCGGCTAGTTTCCTTGAACACACAATTTTCAGCTTTTCTATTTTACCTAGGTAGACCATTAGCTGACCAACTTTAAATCCACTCTTTATAAATCTTTGGTTGGCAATGACATTCTCCTCTTAAATTTAGGAGATACTATAGGTTTACCTTTTCTGTGGCCTTGAATTGATTTAAAAAAGTTTTGATAAGCCTGGATATTACATCGTTTAAAGATTGCTTTAGTGGAAAAAAATCAACTAAAAAGTTGCCTTAGAAGGGTGAAGCTTTTAACCCAATTTTTGGGCAAAAGCTGACAGTCCACGGAACTTCATACATCTTTATATATAGTTATTTTAACTTAGATTGAGACAAGTATTTCTTGCTATAACTCGCGTTTCAGCATAAAAACTTTTCCAATATAATTTGAAATGACTATATATTTACATTTTCAAAGAGACTTATAGGAAAACCTTCATCATAGAACTCAATATCAGTAAATTCCATAAATAACTAATTTTTTATCAGAAAATTAGTTATAATTCTTCATTACATTGAAAATCGATGTCTATAGGTATAAAGCTTTGAGGGAAAGCATTAGGAACGATATATTAATAAAACTTATCAATTTAATGTTAAGAAGTGTGGAATGTAGGTTAAAGGGCTTCTCTAAAAAACTTGAACTTGGCCAGACCAGAAAATTTACTAATTTGGTCCACAGTTGAACAGGGTCGAGGTCTTGGGTTTGAGGAGATTACTTTCTTTGTTGAAATCTAATTGTGTGGATTGATTTTCTAGCTTAACTTAGTAAAGTAATAGTTAGAGTAAGACTAATTGTTAAGGTTGGGAGAATTTAATCCAATGGCAGATAAAAATCGTGGTTTTTTGACGGCAGTGGTGGTGTTGATAATAATTGCTTTTTTAGGGTTTTCTCTATCTCCATTATTAGGAGGATTATTAGAGGCCAATCAACAAAATAGTCAATCAATTCCATCGCCAAGTCAGACACCCATAGCAGATAAAGAAGCAGATTTACTGGCACAAGCACGGGGTTATGAGTTAGTTTTACAGAGGGAGCCAGATAACTTAACTGCACTCCAAGGACTTTTACAAGTAAAGTTAGAGTTAATTCAATCAGGTAAGGGTAATATTGAGGAAGTTCTACCCCCACTGGAAAAATTATCTGAACTAAATCCTAGTAATACAGATTATAATGTTTTACTGGCTCAGGCGAAGGCATATACAGGTGATCGTGAGGGTGCTGCTAAGATTTATCGTTCTCTTCTGACGGTCAAACCTGGTGATTTAAAGGCTTTACAAGGTTTGGTGACTTTGTTGTTGGCACAGGAGCGTCCTGAAGCTGCTATTGGTTTGTTGCAAGACACACTTAAAGCTGCTCCTGTTAAAAATCAAGTGGAAGCTGGAAGTATTGATATTGTTTCTGTTCAGTTGATTTTAGGGCAAGTTTATGCTGATCAAAAACGCTATGATGAGGCGATCGCTGTCTATGATGAAGCAATTAAACTCAGTTCTGAGGATTTTCGGCCTATTTTGGCTAAGGCAATTATATTAAAAGAGCAAGGTAATACTGAAACTTCCCAAGAACTTTTCAATCAAGCAATAGAAATAGCCCCTGCAGGATTTAAGGATCAAATTAAACAAGAAGCATCGGTTAATGATGATTCTGAAGCACAGGCATCTCCAGAGGCAACTTCTACTGAGACTGAGACAGAAGAATTAGATAAATAATCTAGATTGACCAAAAAAATTGGTTCCAAGCTTCCCCCTTTTAGGGCTACTTTCTAAAAATAGAGGTGGAAATGGGGGAAATTTATAAGGGTATGTTTTTAAATTTTTGGTTATGATACCATGCCCGGTTGAATAATTAGACTTGTGGAAGGAAGGTACTTATGCTAAAGGCAGAAGCTTTTTTCCCATTTTGACTTTATCTGTATACTAATGATACTACCGGACATAATATGATTAGACTTGTAGGACAAGGAGGACCTAGAAATCAAGAACAAAAACCGTAGATCTTAAGAGCTATTTGTGGCAATCACAGTTGGGGGTTGCTAAAAAAAGTCTCCTAGTGAGGGTGTTGAAAAAATTCCCATTCCTGATGAAAAGAGTTTTTTGGACTAATAGGAGAAAATTTAGTTTTCTATAGGTTGGCCAATAAGTCGTAAATACTCAACCTTAATACAAATATCCATTGCCAAATTTAACCCTGCATCTAATGCTTTATTTGCTGACTGCCAATCTCTCACTCCTAGCTGAGTCCAAATAGTTTGAGTTTTGATAGCGATCGCGGCTTCTACGATTTCTGCTAAAGATTCAGAATGCCAGAAAACATTAATAATATCCACAGGTTCAGGAATATTTTGTAAAGTGGCATAAGTAGGTTGACTACCAATTTGTTTAACTTTGGGATTAACTGGATAAACCTTGTAACCTACCTCTCGTAAAAACTGAGCAATTTGATAGCTAGTACGCTCTGGTCTTTCCGAATGATCCACTACAGCAATTATTTGAGAATTTTTCAATATGTCTCGCTTTAAACGATCGTTTCTATTCAAATTTACCATGATTTTTCCAAGAAATACGGGACTCTCAATATAACTATGTTAAAATATATATGTAAGTTGATATTTTCTTCTTATAATGATTATATTTTGATGTATTGATATAATAAAAAATATTATTTTATTAGTCAATGAAAAACCAATTAATATCTTTGAGTATGAGTTTTTAGCACCAAAATATTTATCTCAAATGGCACTAGATTATTACGTTAGTGGTGCATGGGATGAAATTACTTTAATAGATTACCCTACTGCTTATGAAAAATATAAACTTTGACCTCGAATGTTAATAGATTTTAGTCAGGGAAATTTAAGTACAAAAATTTTGGGGCAACCTATGAAAATGCGGATTTTAATTGCCCC
Source organism: Trichodesmium sp. MAG_R02 (assembly GCA_023356605.1). Taxonomy (GTDB): domain Bacteria; phylum Cyanobacteriota; class Cyanobacteriia; order Cyanobacteriales; family Microcoleaceae; genus Trichodesmium. Next base: position 2,996 of record JAKQYE010000189.1, read on the forward strand.
TATGCCTTTTCAATTTTTGGCACATCCATAAAGGGAGTTAGGAACGGCAAGAGTACCAGCAGAATTAGGTACAACTATGATATTAAGTACCATATAAATAAAAACTCTACAGGACTTACCCAGGCAAACTGAACAAACCCGGTTTCTCGTAGATATTTATGTGTTAAAAACAATGATTTACTGTCTTAACCGAGTTTCTTTGCGTAAGTCCTGGGTCTAGAAGATGTAGCATTAGTTGCAAATGTACCTAGAAATTTGTGGTTTTAACTCTATGTACATCGCGATCGCTCCCTGACTCGTGCTTTAGTCAAAAGGACTGAAACAGCAAATTGTCAAGCATTATGTTTGACGGTTGATGCGCCAGTTTTAGGTGTCGAGGAACAGGGTGGAAAAAATTAGTTTACTCTACCATCTGGTATGGAATTAACTAATTTAAGAACGATGACAGATTTAGATATTGCTGAGACAGAAGAGGAGTCCTGGTTATTTGCTTACAGCGCTTTTCAAATTGATAAACTACATCGCCATAACCAAAACCTTGTAGGGACGTTGCATGCAACCTCCCTACTGTGGTAGACAGACATCAAAACTGCTGTATGTTGCTAGTCAATTCGATCCGGCGCTTACAAGAAGATGATGCTATTATAGCCGTTGAAAATGGGGCCAGAGGAGTTATTGTTTCTAATCATGGAGATAGGCAGTTAGATGGTGCGATCGTTACTATTGATGCTCTCCCAAAAGTACCAGCAGTAGGAAATAAAGTTGATGTGTTGATGGATGGCGTTACAGGTAGAGGTACAGATATCCTCAAAGCTTTAGAGTTAGGAGCAAAGGCAGTTTTAATTGAGCATCCGGTTTTGTAGGCACTCGCGGTGGAGAAAGAAGCTGGGGTGCGTCATTTATTGTAGCTCTTACTTGATGAATCAGATCTGGCCATGGCATTGAGTACCTGTACCAAGATAGACAATATACAGGACTTACGCAGTACCGCTATATATGGTGCCCAAAATTATCATTTTCAAGATATTGCCACTATACGTAGTGTCGTTGCGTAAGTCCTAATATAGATACTATTTTAGTACATTAATTTAGGGAGTAAAATTTATAATTATGATCAGGACTAAAAAAATGAACCAATCTAAAGTTGTTAATAATCCCAAAGTAGATAAAACTATAAATACAGGTATGGCTTACCTTTTATGGTGTTCTTCTTTCTTAAGTATTTGCGGATTACATAGATTTTACTCAGGTAAATATTTCACAGGTGCTATTTGGCTAGTCACTTTTGGTTTATTAGGAGTAGGTCAATTTTTTGATTTATTTTTTATTCCTGGAATGGTAGAAGAAAAAAATCTGAAAATTCTGAAGAAACAATTAGATTCTGGGGATATATTTAATTACTTACCTCAGGAACGAATAGAAAGAATTTTAGAAAAAAAATCTCCCAAGTCAGACACACAAATTATTCTCGAATTAGCGAAGAAACATCCAGAAGGAATTTCTATAGCAGATTGTATTATTGCGACGAATAAAACATCATCAGAAATGAAAGAACTGTTGAAAAGTTTATATAAAGAGGGAGTAGTTGAAATAGAAAATCACCCTGAAACAGGAGCAGTTACTTATAAAGTTTTTTAAAAAAAACATGTAAGCTTCTCCAGAGGAATGACCTGCAAAAAGCTATCAGCTAGCTTCCTATAGAGGAACTGGGTTACCAGCTACCAGTTATTAGCTATTAATTCATAATTTTTAGAGTCGGAAAAAGCCATTGATAGATTTGAATAACAATTAAAAGTATTGGAAAAAAACTAATCTTGATGAGGAACAGTGTATATTCATTATTTATGAAACAGCTAAAAGTTAACAACTAATGCTATTTATCAAAAACTTTTCTAAATTTTATCTAAATTTTGGCAGAAGACTCTGATGAGGGGGAGTAGGGGAGAAGCAAACATAAGAATAATGAAGATTAACTTAGCTAAAGATATTTCACAATACTAAAAAAGTTATTCTATTTCTGCTGATTACTTAATAATTGAAGTTTCACCCAAGTATCCCATTAATGGATAGGAATTGGTACAATAGTTAGATGGGGACCTATCCCTAACTCCGATCTTTGGAGGGAAAGTAGTAGGGTCTTAAGCCGAATAATGTTGTACTAGAATTTCGGCAAAAACAATACATAGCTTATATCTGGCCATTTTCCTATTCCCTTATTTTAAGATTGATGCGCCAATAGGTAGTAGGGTGTCAAGTCTTAAATGTTGTATTACAGCGCTTTTCAAATTGATGAACTACATCGCCATAATCAAAACCTTGTAGGGACCTTGCATGCAACGTCCCTACTGTGGTCTACCGACATGAAAACTGCTGTAAGATTTTGGCAAAAACAATACATATAGCCATGAGTGCTTATATATTTACAT
>JAKQYE010000189.1:5521-12663 GCA_023356605.1 Trichodesmium sp. MAG_R02
TATAGTACAAATTTATGCTACTATCACCAATACTTTCAGATATATTACATTAGTAGCAATTTGTATTATGTAAACATACCAGTGTAGGTTGCTATAGCTTATATTTGGCCATTTTTCTCTTACCGATGGACCAGTAGGGATGTTACACGGAGTGTCCGTATAGAAGAACAAAAATATGAATAATTAACATGTTTCTAAATAATAATTATCAAGAAGATGATTCACCCCGCGTTAATTACTTAATCATTGAAATGTCACCTAAGCTTTTGTGCATTTAAACGATAAATTGATGGTATGCCTCGTTTAGAGGAAAAAACCTTCGATCATCCGATCATTTATGCTTACTAATACGCATTTTAAATAAGTATTAGCTTAACCCATAGAATTATTTTTAGTAATTGATATAACTATGACTGAAACATATAAAAATACACTCTTAATTGCTCAAGTAGCGTTTGAGAAATTGACTTATGGTTTAGCAACTGGAGAATGGGAGCAATTTTTAGATATGCTTACTGATGACTTTACCTTTTGGTTTCCTCTAGGTGAATTTCACGGTTTAAACCAGGGAAAAGACCGTGCCAGAGAATTTTTTCAGTATGTTTCTGAAGCATATAGTGAAGGACTTTCAATTACCTCTTTAGACCACATTACTAGCAATGAAACAACAGTAGTATTTGAATTTCGAGATGAAGGTCCTATGTGGGGAAAAACTTACAAAAATCGAGTTGCAATTTCTTTGGATGTCCGAGGTGACAAAGTTTGTGCCTACCGAGAATATCTAGGTAGTGATGGTAAGTCAAATTAATTAATATAGCATTCAGTGGTCAGCTATAAAATGCTGAAAACTGACTGCTAATAACTGAGTGCTTACCATCTAAATTCCCGAAAAATCTTTTTTATTTTCTACTAATAAAGCTTTAGCTTTTGACCGGATTTTAGCATGATATACTACCCCTTCATAAGCATAACGATTATAACCATTATTAACAATTAATTCCTCTAAATAATGCACTCTTTCCTGTGTCTCTGGGTGAGTAGATAACCAAGCAAGAACACCAAGATCTTCTTTCCCTTCATTAAGAGTAACCATGAGATTTCTCAACCCATCTGCAGCATAACCTGCTGATGCTAAAATTTGTGTTCCCAATACATCTGCTTGACGTTCCATTTTCCGACTATAGTTAAGCACAATTAAATTACTAACTGTACCTCCAGCATAGGGAATATATTGAACCACGCTATTAGTTAAATTACCTTCAGACATTAACTTAAATCCATGGGATAATACAGTATGAGCTAGTTCGTGAGCAAGTAAGCCTGCTAATTCTGCTTCAGAATTAGTTTTAAATATTGCTCCCAAATTCACAAATATTTGCCCCCCTGGCAAAGCAAAAGCATTTAGGTTTTCATCATTGACTATATAAAAATTATATTCAAATTCATTTCTACCCGTCATTTGTGCAAGTTTTTGACCCATATCGTTGACATATTCGATAATTTCTTCATCCTCAACCATGGCTAAACGTTTTGTGGTATAATTTGCTATGCTTTTGCCAATTCTTGATTCCCCTTGGAGCATCATTGCTGTTGTTTGAACTGCATTCATAGCAGCAAATGGATTCCCAGTTAGAGCTACTCCTAATGCCCCAGTAATAACATTAGCAATGGTATTTCTTCTTAATCTTGATTTGAGCTGAGATTGAAATTTTTTTCTATAGGTTTCCCCTAATTCATTAAATTCATTAAATTGGGAATGTTGGGGGTTCATTAAAGCAAATTGTTGGGCATATAAACTTGCTTCTAACCATTTTTCATCATCTGCTAGGGCAATAATTGTTGCTTTAATTAATTCTGGTTCATGGGGATATAAACCTGCTGCTTGATGTAATACTTCCAAAGCTAATTCTGTTTTTTCATCAGTTTTTAAAATTTTTGCTAGTTGAATATGAGCAGGAATAAATTCAGGATATTCTTTAACTAATAATTGTAAAGATATAAATGCCTGAGTTTCTAGATTTTTGTCTAAACCTTCCTTGGCTTTCTGCCAATATACTTGAGCAGTAATAGGTAATTCTGTCGGTTCATATACTGGTTTAGAACGATAAATTTGGGCTTCAATATGTTCAGCAAATGGTTCTTTTACTTCTCGATAAAGTTTTTCTGCTGCTGCTTTTTCTCCTGCTAAATAAAGTCGGTCTGCTACAGCTAATTTTTCCTCTGGTGTTTGGGGTTTAGAGTTAGTAATAAATATTTTTTTTGACTGGGAATGTTTGGGTGTCTTTTCTAGACTATCCATCATACTTTCGGTTGCTAAATATGGAGCAAACCCATAATAATCTATACCTATTGGTTGTTGTTTCTCAAGCAAATTTAGAGGGGCTATTTTTTTATTATTACCATTTAGCTGGAGATGATATGACTGGGATTTTTTAGGTTTCTTTTCTAGAGAATTTATTTCTGCTAAACCCAAGTCTGGAAGAGCAAATATGGTGAGTATAACTGTGAAATAATTTAGCAAAATTTTCATGATTTTACAGAATTTTTAATTGTTCCCAACCAGTTCTTGTTAAAAACATTTTTAATTGTCTCTAACACTACTTCTTCAACATAAGGTTTTGCCAGATAACAAGAAGAGTTAAGTTATGGTTGTGTGTTTTCTTTGCTTATTTATTATAGTACCATAATTACTGAGAATAGCTACTGGTATATCTCTCACTCAAGAATCATGCCATGTCCAGTAGTATTGTTTGTGTATAAAATTAAGTCACAATTGGGAAAAATCCTTCTATCTTATGCCTTCTGCTAACATCCGCAAAACTATGAGTATTCAGGCAGACATGATATGATTTACGATTTTTTTAGTGAAGTACTTCAGGAAAATTATTTACTTATTTTATTATCTGTAAAGTCAAGAATTCAGCTAGTATAAATGTTTAATTAATTTGGCACTACCACTTAGCTTATAGCTATTCATATTAGGTATTTCTCTATCTAATAAAACCATGTCAACATACCAGTTTGTTTGTGGTTGAGTATTTAACTACAAATAATATTGGTACTGTAGTCATAGGCAAAAATGATAATTGGAAACAAGGTACAAACATCGGTAAAAAAAACAATCAAAACTTTACCCAAATACCCCACTATAAGTTAATTATATAAATGTTTTATATCTGGAGCACACACCCCTATGTGTATACTCCAAACATATTTGTCTGGCATTCCGGAAAAAACACCCCTAATAGATACAATCATTTTGTCTAAGTCCTGATATATAGATTTAGTTGGCTATTAGAAACAGATTTAATCAAAAGTAAATCTTCAATGTAGTTAATTTTAATTTCTTAGGTTAGACTAAGTTAGGACTTACTCAGGCGTGTGTCTATTTTCTAGGCAAAATCCTTGTTTTAAACAAAAAAAATTTAAGAGAAAACGGGGTTTCTGGGTTCGCCAGTATAAGTCCTGTAAGTATTATTACTTATATTTTCCTGAAATCTTGGTGGTGTTTGACTATGACTTCTTTTGAGGAAATGGCTAATTACGACAAAGCTATTGAACTTAATCCCAATGATGCTGGTGCCTACTACAACCGGGGTGTTGCTTACTACAAGCAAGGTAAGTACCAACAGGCACTAGCTGATTACGACAAAGCTCTTGAACTTAATCCCCAGGGTGCTACTATATATAATGACCGGGGTGTTATTTACTATATCCAAGGAAGATATCAAAAAGCAATTGCTAATTACAACCAAGCAATTCTACTTAATCCCCAGGATTTTGATTCTTATAACTATCGAGGTATTATTTACGAAATCCAAGGAAATTATCAAAAGGCAATAGCTGCTTTCAATCGAGCCATTCTAATTAATTCTGAGAGTGCTAATGCTTACGCTAATCGGGGTAATACTTATTATAAACATAAAGAGTATAAAAAAGCACTAGTTGATTACAAGCAAGCGATTCTACTTCAACCAGACTTAGCCGAAGTTTACAGCAACTGTGGTAGTATATACAATATCAAAAAAAAGTATAAAAAAGCACTAGTTAATTATAACCAAGTTATTGAACTTAATCCGAATGATGCGGTTGCCTACTACAACCGAGGTAATGTCTACTCTAAACAAATAAATGAACGACTAGCGATCGCCGACTACAGCAAAGCGATAGAACTCAATCCTAACTATACTGAAGCTTACTATAACCGTGGTTGTCTCTACTTTCAACAGAAAAAATATAAACAAGCGATCGCCGACTACAGCAAAGGGATAGAACTCAATCCTAACTATACTGAAGCTTACTATAACCGTGGTTGTCTCTACTTTCAGCAGAAAAAATATAAACAAGCGATCGCCGACTACAGCAAAGCGATAAAACTCAATCCTAACTATACTGAGGCTTATTATAAAAACGGTTTTATCTACTTTAAACAAAAAAAATATAAACAAGCGATCGCTGATTTGAGCCGAGTGATTGAAATAAATCCCACCTATACCAAAGCTTATCAAACTAGAGGTTTAGCATATTTTGAGAAAAAAAAATATAAACAGGCGATCGCTGATTTGAGCCGAGTGATTAAAATTAATCCCTCGGATGCTGATGCTTATAATAATCGAGGTGTGGCATACCACGAACAAGGGAACACGAAACAAGCTATCAAAGATTTGGAAAAAGCTGTTAAGTTATGCAAGCAACAAGGAAATCAAGAGTTATATCAAAAAGCTCTGAACAATCTAAAAAAGGAATACCTTAGTTGAAAATTTACCTCATATAGCAGTTTTAATGTCGGTAGACCACGGTAGGGACGTTGCATGCAACGTCCCTACAAGGTTTTGATTATCGCGATGTAGTTCATCAATTTGAAAAGCGCTGTAAAGCTTACCCAATGGCCTATTTGTCCAAGTCATTAAGTGGTAGAGCTTTTCTCTGGATGCGAGTTGTTCTGAAACATTTTTGAGTTGATGTGCACGAAATGCACTCAGGTAGAAACGGACACAAGCAAATAAATACCTAGAACTTACCCATGCATATGAAATTCTACACCATTTGCAGGGGTAGCTCCTACTATATATGGTGCTAGCTGGGTAACTCTTAATACTATTAAAGCACTAGTATGACAAAGACAGGACTTACATAAAATATCAAATCATACACTGGTAGTAGTACTCGCGTCTCAGTTCAAGCTATTTCCCATTATTAAAGATAGCTTCCGCTCCTGTTCCTAATGCGCAAGTGCCTCCTACCTAAAACAGTCTATTTCTTCCATTTTTCAGATAGTATAGCTATATCAATTTATTCTAACTAAAATAAGCTCGCACAATCTTGAGAATTCTCTCCGAGGCATGACCATCACCGAAAGGATTAATTGCCATTGCCATCTTTTTGTACTTAGCATCATCACTCAATAATTCTGCAGCAGTAGCCACAATATTACTAGTATTAGTACCAACAAGTTTAGCAGTTCCTGCCATTACTGCTTCTGGTCTTTCCGTTGTTTCTCGTAATACTAAAACAGGCTTACCTAAACTCGGAGCTTCTTCTTGCAAGCCCCCAGAATCAGTTAGTATTAAATAACAATTTCGAATAGCCCCTACAAACTCACTATAATCAAAAGGTTCCTGCAAAAATACTCTGGGATGACTTCCTAAAATTGCTTTTAAAGGTTCCCTAACTGTGGGATTTTTGTGTAGAGGTAAAACCAAAGCAGTATCAGGAAACTTATCTAAAATTTGCAGAAATCCTTGAGCAATTTCTTTCAAAGGTTCTCCCCAGTTTTCTCGGCGATGAACTGTCGCTAATATGACCCTATATTTAAACCAATCTAAACCATTAATATGACATATAGCTTGAGATTTTGCTACTTTTAGTAAAGCATCAATTACCGTATTTCCTGTTTGATGAACTTCCCCCACTACTCCAGATTTTTGTAAATTTTCCATAGCTAAAGTTGTAGGAGCAAAATGCAATTGAGCTATCTGAGAAATTAAACGACGATTCACCTCTTCAGGATAGGGATTAAATAAATCATTAGTTCGTAAACCTGCCTCCACATGACCAACAGGAATTTTTTGATAAAATGCAGCTAGGGCAGCAGCAAAAGTGGTACTAGTGTCTCCTTGGACTAATATTAATTTTGGTTGTAATTGTAGAAATAATTCTTCTAATCCTTGCAAACTTCGGCACATAATATCTGTCAATGTTTGCCGACTTTGCATGATTGCTAAATCCTGGTTAGGATATATATTAAATAGTTTCATGACTTGGGCAATCATTTCCCTATGTTGACCAGTTAAAATTACCAAGGTTTTAAAATCAAGAGAATTTTGAAATAGTTGGATAACTGGTGCTAGTTTGATAGCTTCAGGGCGAGTTCCTAAGATAATTGCTATTTGAATAGGAGTATTGAGCATTTCAATTTAACCTGATCTATTTTTCAGATAATAATTATAATTATAATTATGAGTATAGCAGCGTCGGGAGGATGTCAAGTGATGTTGACTATTTCAAACAGTACAATGATACTTACAGCACTTTTCAGATTGATAAGCCATATTGTTATAACCAAAACCTTGTAGGGACCTTCCATGGAACTTCCCTACTGTGGTCTACTAAAATGAAAACAGCTGTATGGTCATCTAGCAGGAGATAATAATTGTCTCCCAGCAGTTGCTAATGTGATTAAAGTAGAAGTGAATATACCAGGAGATTTAGTAGTACTTTACGGTGGAGAGGAATTTGTAGTTATATTACTTAGAAAAGACGCTCAAGGTGGATTTTATATAGCAGAATTGATTAGTAAGCGACTCTGATATTTAAAGTTATTTAATGGTGGTTCTCAAATATCAGAATTTGTGACCATGAGTTTAGATGTAGCAAGTACTATTCCTTTAACAAATTATTCATGGAAAAAATTGATTAAAATAACAGATGGGACTCTCTATCAAGAAAACAAAGAGGGAGGCAATCAGACAATTATTCAAACTTTTTGAACTACTAATTTTTCTAATTATTTTATTATGGAATAACTAAAATTTATGGTTTATCGGTATATTTTATTTAATAAGCCCTATAATGTTTTGAGTCAGTTTACTGATAACTGTAATGGCTGCCACCTACATCATACTCTAAAAGAGTATATTTCA
>JAKQYE010000019.1 GCA_023356605.1 Trichodesmium sp. MAG_R02
AACTGGATTTGATACAGTAACTCAAGCTCAAAACTACTTAAAATCAATCAACAAAAAACTGAAATTATGGGAAGAGCAAATCTTTAGAAATCAAGTCAAAAAAAATTAATAAACAGTCTACTTTCTATCATTATCAAATAGAAACTAAAGCAAGAGTCTCAGAAATAGAAAGAAGAACTGTCGCAGCAGGTTAATCTACCAGTCTCGTAGGAGTCACCCGTATCAAATAAAGTTATGGCATTAGCAATACAGAGGTTAAAGACATTCTGCTGCTCATCATCCATGCTCTCGTCATATTCCCAAAGGAGGCAGTTCCCCCATGCCCATGTGCCACAACCTATTTTGGGAAAAGTAAGTTTTTGGTTGGTTTCCATTCTCAACTATTGTACAATAGTATTGTCGTCTGTTATTTTTTCACAAAACGAGGCCAGATAGCGATCGAGTATTCGGGCAGAATTATGATTAAAACCATGATAGGCATTGGTAACAATAACTGGACTACCTGGTTCATAGAAATCAGCAATGTCATCAATGGCCACCCAATTTGGATTTTTTTCATTATTTTGTCTGAGAAATTCTAAAACTCCTTGATGCCGAATATATTTATTTTTTTCAATAACTATTGGGTGTAAATATGGAATTACTCCAATAACACGTACAGCAATATCCGGTGAAAATAAACTAGAAATTGTCTGTAGAGAATACATTTCTCGCCAGGATGAGGAGATAACTATTTTGCTAGTAGGATAACGACGGAGGACATTTTCAAATTCACCTAGACAAACTGGATCAAATTTAATCATGTCTTTTGGCAAGACTGGTTGGTCGAATTTTTTCTCTGGTACTAACACTCCGTCAATATCTAAGAAAATCCACATAATATATCTCAACTACTTAAATGTCGATTTGCTAATTTGCATTATATCAAACTTTTTCTACCTGTTATGATTAACAGAGATGAGCAAAAGATACTAGCTGTAGTCTGAATATCTCAAATATAGTCATTTCACTTGAGATTGAGATAAGGGTTTTTTCCTATGAAAAGATTTCAGGTAAAAAATTGTTCCATTCTTAAATCAAATAGTGTTACCGAAAAATAAAGAAGACACAATCGCTACCTCCCAAATTCAAAATCCCATTCCTTTTTAAATTGAATTATTATTCAACTTATTGTCTCAAATGATTACTATATCTACCATTAAGCTTACAAGTCAGCCCGTGAGGTAGAATGATTACTATATCTACCATTAAGCTTACAAGTCAGCCCGTGAGATTTTTTCCACTCTAGAACTCCAATCTTGAGTTTTTCTCTCCCTCCCTATGCCGAAAAATTGTCACATCCCCATCTCTTTCACCTGAGACACGAGTAACAGCACCAGAATTTATAGTAGGGTGTCAAGCCTTAAATGTTGTATTAGAATTTTGGACAAAAACAATATATAGCTTGGATTTTGCCATTTTTCTATTACCCTATTTTAAGCTTGATACACCAGTAGTAGGGTTTCAAGTCGAATAATGTTGTATTAGGATTTTGGCAAAAACAATACATAGCTTGGATTTTGCCATTTTTCTATGCCCCTATTTTAAGCTTGATGCACCAGTAGGATGTGCTAGGTGTAAAACTTCAGATGACCCTGTAACGGACCATTACAGAAATTTCGGAGTTAGTGAGATATAAATAATTTGGGTAGTTCTTCTTAGGTAATGATTTTTTAGTAGTATGGGAATACGGTGATGGGAAGATGGAGCTCAGGGGAAATATTTTTCCCATCAAGTAAACATGATCAGGACTTACCCAGGCAAACCGAGAAACTCAGTTGCTCGTAAATATTTATGTGTTCAAAACAATGATTTACTTTCTTAACCGGGTTTATTTGGGTAAGTCCTGATGAGATAACCCACTATTCTGCTGTCAAATATCAAAGCTGAAAAAACGAATATAGCGCTCGCTGTTTTTATCAGGACTTACGCAACGGCACTATGTATAGTGGCAATATCTTAAAAATAATAATTTTTGGCATCACATATAGCGGTACTGCGTAAGTCCTGTTTATATTATCCCTACTGTCATCAAAGTAGAACATTAACAGAAAAAAGAACAGTTTTGGGAATTAAGTATAACTTCTACAAAACCAGCCAAACAGCTAATCCCCAAAATGGCACAAATCTTAACCAACGTTTGCCACTTTCTGGCGGTTCAATATCTCCTATTAATACTGCTTGAAAAATGGCAAATAAAATTACATCTACACAGAAAGCAATGGTAAGGCGATCGCTCTGAAAGTTTTGTACAAAAAATTCCGCCCTAGTAGCAATATCGCCAAATTCTGGTCTGGCGAAAATTCCCCAGGCTATAGCGATGGTACCTATAATTAATCCTACAATACCGAATATTTTTGCCAGTAAACCTTTACTCATTTGTTCCTCTGTAGAAAGTTCAGTGGCACTACTGCGCCAAGCCATATATGGTAGTAAGAAAGTATTTGTCAGGAACATTGCCATACTCCAAATCAGGATTTTTGGGAGTTCTCCACCACGGGGATCAACCAGTAGGAGTGGCAGAAACATAAATATCCATGCTTCAGCAAAGTTGAATAAACTTTCTAACCAAGGGTGTATAGTTGGTGCTTCCATATATTTGATGCCAACAGCATTAAAGATGGGGAGGATGAAGAAAAAATTGATAGATTCCTCGATTCTGCAAAAAGGTGAAAATATTTTGGATTATGTGTATCTGCCTACTGTTGCCGAATATATTGTTACTAATGACTAGACTCAATCATCACTCTTATGATGTAGAGTTTGAATCTCAAACTCGATGGTATTTCGAAGATATCAATCGAGAAATTAAGCAATTAACAGGTAATGGACGCGTGGAGCGTGTCGTCTGCGAATAATTCAGAAAAATCATATTGCTTGTGCAATGGAGCGTGTGGAACTTGTTAAAAAGATTTGCCTCGAAAATAGGCAAAAGTATTTATCAAGAACAGCCATGGTAATTGATCAAAATATCTAACCGATCAATTGAAATATCCTTCAATTAAAATGAAGGTTATTTGACTTGAATTACTATTGGTTTTTTGAATAAAAATAGTTAGGCGATTGCGTTCCGCAAAGCTGGGCTAACGCACGTGACAAAGCGTGAAGTTCGGATCAATTGTCATGCGCTATATATAGTGTCTTTGCGTAAGTCCTGATCGATTTTAATATAGCACTACATCTTTTGGTTAAGACAATAAATTTAGATTGTAAGGGAATAGGAAATAAGCATAGGAGCAATAAAGAAATGTCCTAACATATTTGCCTAGGGCTATCTATAGTTGTTTTAATTTAGATTGAGACAAGTATTTCTTACTATAACTCGCGTTTCAGCAGAAAAAGTTTTCCATTCTTATTTGAAATGACTATATAGTCGTTTTAATTAAAATTAAGACACAAATTGAGTATAATAAAATCAAGTCAACTAGAAACTATTTTGAACTATCCCTTACAGTTTAGACTTCAGAAAAAAGTAATAAATTTTGTAGAAAATGGCGGTACGCTTACCAAAGCAGCCCATACATTTGGGATAGGAAGAGCTTCGATATATAGATGGTTATCTCACCCAAAATTGTCAGCAACTAAGGTAAAAAGTCGTCAAAGAAAATTAAATTGGAAAGAATTAGAAAAAGATGTAAAACAAAATCCAGAGTCGAGGGTTGTCAGACAGAGCTAAAAAATTTGGAGTTAATCAACCAGCTATATTTTATGCTTTAAAAAAAATGAATTTTCCTTGAAAAAAGAAACAACTTCGTTATAGAGAAAGAAATAGAGAAGAAAGGATAGAATATTATCAGCTTTCCCTCGAAATTTTATAAAAAAAAATGGAAGTAAAAGCCTTGTATTTGTAGATGAATCAGGATTTGAAGATAATCAAGACTGTATTTATGCCTGGTCAAAAAAAGGGAAAAAAGTTTATGGTGAGCAAGAGGAAAAACGAGGTAAAAGAAAAAATTTAGTAGCCGGTAGAAGAAAAAAGGAAGAAGATTTAATAGCGCCAATTATATTCAAAGGAAGCCTAAATGCCGTGGGATTTTAACAATGGTATGATCAACATTTATTACCATCATTAAAGATTCCTAGTGTACTGCTACATGGATAATTCACCAATTAAACACGAAAAAACGTTATTAGAGAATTAGTATAAGCAGGGAGTCACCAATTACTATTTTTGCCAAAATACTCTCCTCATTTAAATGACATAGAACCTGATTTTAGTGCATTAAAAATAGCTAGAATGTATTCACCTATCAATACATCTCGATTTGGAAATTATTCGTAATTGTTGTGCCAAATAGTGTCTCATTCTTGTTTAAAATAACTATATCTTAAAATAAAATTAGAAAATAATTACCCAAAGGGGCAATATAATTGCGCATAATAATTGTGCATAACAAATTTGAGGATCTTCATGCTTTGCTTCATGGGAGACGGGGCTCCCCCACCCTCCGCGAACGCCTAACTATTTTTATTCAAAAAACCTTTAGTTGTTCAAGTTAAATAACCTTCATTTTAATTGAATAATTTTTCAATTGTTCGGTTAGATATTTTGATAATAATCCGTGTTTAACTTGATAAATACTTTGTCCTATATAATAAGCAAATCTTTTTAAGAAATTCCACACGCTCCATTGCACAACCAAGAAGTTTGTGCTTTCTTGTCCACTTTTCCCCCTTGTCTACCTAGCCTTGTCTTATACTTGTGACCCTTCCTAGCTTCCCACCTTCCTAGCACCTGCTTTAGTAACCAAAACTTGGGAGTTAATATTAACTCCCAAGAAATTAAATTTCACAATTATACTCACTCCGCTGCTGAATCAATTTGGCCACTAAACCAGTCCAACCAGTCTGATGACTCGCACCTAAACCCGCACCATTATCACCATGGAAATATTCATAAAACAGAATTAAATCTTGCCAGTGATGGTCATTTTGGAATATTTCCGTATCTGCATAAACTGGACGTTTTCCATTTTCATCTTTGAGAAAAATTCGAATTAGTCTCGCTTCAATTTCTAATGATACTTCCCACAAATTCATCATTTTACCAGAACCAGTCGGACATTCTACCCGGAAATTATCACCTAAATAATCATAAAATCTTTGCAGAGATTCTATCATTAAATGATTAATTGGAAACCATATAGGACCTCTCCAATTAGAATTTCCTCCAAACATTTCACAAATAGATTCAGCCGGTTCATAATCTACCCTATATTCATCTCCATTAGCATAAAAAATATAGGGATTTTCGGCATGGTAACGAGACAAAGAACGAATGCCATAATCACTAAGAAACTCATTTTCATCTAACATTTTTTCCAGGATAATTTTCAGCCTCTCTGGACTAACAATAGCGAGTAAATGTTCTGATTCAATGCCACAAGCTTCCAGACAAGCAATATTAGTACTAAGATCAAGTCGATGTTCCATAAACCAGGTTACTCTTTTCTGGAATTTCGGTAATTTTTGCAAAGTTTCTGAGTCAATAATTGCTACAGCAAATAGTGGAATTAATCCTACTATAGAACGAACTTTTAAGTGTGTATCTTCTTTTCCTGGTTGATGCAAAACATCATAATAAAAATTATCAGTTTCATCCCAAAGTTGAGTACCACCAGGACCTAAATGATTCATAGCATCTACAATGTAGAGAAAATGCTCAAAAAACTTAGAGGCAATATCTTCATAAACATCATTTTCTAGGGCAAGTTCCAAAGCAATTCTTAACATATCCAAACAAAACATTGCCATCCAACTTGTAGCGTCTGATTGCTCAATATGTCCTCCAGTTGGTAGTTCCGAACTCCGGTTAAATACCCCAATATTATCTAATCCTAAAAAGCCTCCTTCAAAAACATTATTTCCCTCAATATCCTTCTGGTTTACCCACCAAGTAAAATTGAATAAAAGCTTTTGAAATACCCTTTCAAGAAACTTTCGATCCTGGCGACCATAAACTTCCTTTTCTATCTGATAAACCCGCCAAGTTCCCCAAGCATGAACAGGAGGATTAACATCATTAAAATTCCATTCATAAGCTGGTAATTGACCGTTGGGGTGCATATACCATTCCCTAGTAATTAGGTCTAATTGATGTTTAGCAAAATTAGGATCAATTATTGCTAAAGGTATAGTATGAAAGGCTAAATCCCAAACAGCATACCAAGGATATTCCCACTTATCAGGCATAGAAATTATATCATCATTAAATAGATGAATCCACCCATAATTTCTAATATTTTTCCGATTTTCTGATATTGGTGATTCAGTAGAATCACCTTTGAGCCAATCTTCTACAATATAATGATAATATTGTTTTGTCCACAATAATCCAGCAAAAGCTTGACGCTGAATATTTTGCCATTCATCCTTCATTTGACAGAGAGAAATGCTCTGATAAAATTCATCTGCTTCCTGAATTCTTGTTTGAAAAGTATCGTCAAACTTGCTATCGAAGGGTTGTTGAATTTCTGGAGAGTCAGTAAGTCTTAATTTGATAGTTTTAGTTTCACCTGGTTTTAGTTCTAAAAGATAATGTGGTGCAAATTTTGTCCCATACATATTAGGATTAATAGCGTCTTTTTGACCATTCACCAAATAATTATTGATGCCATCTTTGACATAAGGAGAAGTATTTTTTACCCCAGATAAACGTTGTTTATTTGTTTCGTTTTCCGTAAAAAATAGTTCCATAGTTTCAGGAAAATAAAGCCATCTTTTACCTAAATTTGGGTGGTTTGCTTCAATGAGACCAGGATTAATTTTTTTGAGGATAGGTTTTTTTGAGTTTTGACTCCAAGACCAGGTATTTCTAAACCATAGAGTAGGTAATAAGTGTAAGGTCTGAGTTTCTGAAGCTAAGTTATTTACGGTAATTTTAATCAGAATATCTTCTGCTGCAGCTTTAGCATATTCAATAAAGACATCAAAATAACGATTTTCGGCAAATATTCCAGTATTGATCAATTCATATTCTAAAGACTTACGATCGCGCCGTTGATTTTCTGTTAATAATTCAGTATAAGGAAAAGCCTCTTGGGGATATTTATAAAGTGCCTTCATGTAACTATGAGTGGGGGTATTATCTAAATAGAAATAATACTCCTTGACATCTTCACCATGATTTCCTTGATTACCAGTTAAACCAAAAAGTCGTTCTTTAAGCATTAGATCTTTGCCATTCCACAGAGTGATCGCGAAACACAGTCGTTGATGATTATCAGAAATACCACAGATCCCATCTTCTCCCCATCTATAAGCGCGATAATGAGATTGTTCGTGGGTAAAATAATCCCAAGCAGAACCATCTTCACTATAGTCTTCCCGTACTGTTCCCCATTGTCTCTCGCTTAAATAAGGTCCCCAACGTTGCCAGTATGCTTCTTTTTTAAGGCCTGCTTCTAGTCTTTGTTCTTCTTGAGTTAAAATATTATTTTTTTGAGTCTTCATAATAATTGATACTTTGGAATAGTTTAGAATATAAGCTTACTATAACTGTTCTTAAGTATCTGTAACAGAATGATCCTTTCTGTATTTATTAAAAACAATAATTATCCCGATCAACCCGGTTTCTTATTTGAGTGTCTAAGTCCTGAGCAAAAAAAAGTTTTTGTTTTTAGTTCCGCTTTAGAGATCCTAGAAATATCCACAAGATTTACCCAGAAACCAGGTTATGAACATATCCTCAAGATTGACCTTCCCATCTAGGAAATATAGTCAGGACTTACACAGTCAACATCACATATAGTAGGAAGTAACAGCCTTAACACCTACAAATAATGTATAGTTTTATATGAGTGGGTAAGTCCTATAAAAGTACTTCGTATTTGCTAATCGCCACACAAAAATATTAGGAAAATTCTTGAAAAGAGCATCTACACATTCTCAGCCTATTAATCTTTTGTGACTTCTTTTTACTGCTGATTCTTAAACCCCTCTATAAAAGGTTCTCAAATCCTGATGCTGCCCTTCCAAAATCAATATTTTTGGAGGGGTCTATTTGCTATAACTCAAATAGGATTGCTATAATCTAGCCAATAACTAAATAAATGGGCACAGAACTCCATAAACCTCAACTAGAAGTAGTCGTCCAAAATTAATTACACATACTCAATAGTGCTCTAATAGCCTATATATTATAAAAATCACAGGGAAGAAATAATGGTAATTAATTTTGCCTAAGCAGTTATTAACCTCAATTCATCAAACTATATCTAATTCCTCCTCTTTAAGATGAACTTTAAATCTTGTAAATTTGACAAGAATAGGTAAATTAGCGCTAACTGGCCTACCTTCCCATTCATTGACAATATTAATCACTTCTCCCTCGTGGTTTTTAATATCAAATGGTTGTCCTTTATGTTCGGGATGGATGTAAACAACTACAGAACTATTAACGCGAACACGATCGCCTACTTTCATATAAAACCTTCTATTATCCTCTCATACAAATTTTTATGCAACTCCAAGAAGAAATTACACGGTTAATTTAACAATTTTCTTATTTTTACATAAAATCTACCGTTACAAACCCTCAAATAAAAATTAAGAATTAGGAGGAACTTGATTTCTCGAAGGCTCAGGTATCATGGGACTCTGCCAAGGTTCAGAAGGATTGCCAGGAGTTGAGCGAAAATTTTCCCAATTCCGCCATACTGATATAATTGCCCCTACCAACAATATTAATAACAAACTAATCATAAACATCCAGGGTTTTAACCATAAAAAATCTTGGACAGGTTTCAATTCGGCCTTAGATTCAGGTTCCAATACTTCTTCATCATTACTATAAAGAAGTTCTTTAGAAGCCTCAGACAATTCTGTTATTACAGCTTCCCTCACTGGGGTTGTTACTGTCGGAATATTGAATAAAATTAACTTCTCCAAAGAAATACGATAGTGGACAAGTACTACCGAAGTATTATCATGACCATTTTTTTGATTTGCCAACTCAATTAGAGACTCTACTCCCTGCTTCAAAGAAATTTCACCCCGGAAAATTTTGGGAGTATATTCAGCCCAAGAATTCTCAACCCAATTATTATCACTCAGACCATCTGAACATAAAAGTAATAAACCCTCTTCTTCAATCAAAAACCTTTGAATAGTGGGACGAATAAATTCCCCATTCTTTGTACCTAGAGCCTGAGTTAGAGCACCACTATCACGACGTTCTAAAGCCTGCCAATGCAGACAATGACCCAGACGCACCTCTCTTGTGGCCACATTATCATCCACCGTTAACAACTGACAAGTATTTCTACTTAGCCAATAAGCACGACTATCTCCCACATTGACTATATATAACTCATGGGCATTATTTGGATTTGATTCTGGAGAAGGTTTTACCTGTTGAGGTAACTGTAATGCCATGACTAGTGTGGTACCCATGCGCTGTCGGGACTCTCTTCCTTGTTCATCATTCTTTGTGGCAATCATATTATTGACTACCCGAATAATTTCTTCTAGTTGTTTATTTACTAAATCTGGGGATGTTAACTCCTGTTGTTGCTCTACTTCTCTCAATAGATTTTGAACTAATTTTTTAATAGATTGTACTGTAAGTTGACTAGCTACTTCTCCGCCATCATGGCCACCCACTCCATCGCAAATCATGGCTAAATAGGGTACTAGTTGATTACTGTCTAAATCTTGTTGTGTAGGATAACAATAATCTTCATTATGCAGACGTACAGGCCCTGTATCCGTCGCCCCCATTATCTGGTAATTTAATGGTAATTTGGCTGCCTGCTCTAATAGTAGTTGGTTTAATTTCCCAGCGATCGCCTCACGAGAATCCCCAATATCACTAATCATCTGACAAATCTCTGTCAATGGTTGTTGAATATCAGGATGAGCAGTAGGAATTAAATTTGACCAAAAAATCTTAAAATCCCTAAGTTTAGTTTTCCGGTTTTCTACATCCAGCTCTAACAGTCGTAACCGCCAATCTTCTACCCGTAAATTATTGGTCAATAAACTAAAAGCTACACGCTCTTCTGATAGAGGTTTCCATAATTGCATCATTTGCCACAACCAATAGACCTGACGTAAAGGAGTTGCTGTGGGCCAAGCTTCCACAAGACAAGGAAACAACTTACCTTGAGAGTCTAAAGGCACGTTATCTAACAATAAAATATCTGTAGGATAAGTTTCTTCTCCATACTGATAAAACCCATATACTTCAGGGGTATGGAGTCTCTGGGGATATAAGTGTAGATAAGGCATAATGTAATCTGGTAATTCCTCATACATAAATGGAGGTTTACCAGGCTTGGTATCTAGCCAAACTTGTGAATCTACAACATAGTAGCGATCGCCTAATAAGTCCCCTACAGAAATCTCAACTTCTGGAGCAACTGCCCATAAATAGCGATAGATTAAGTGAGTTTGGCAAGCTTCACACTTTTGCTGACCCCAGGAGTTAGAAGGATCGGAACAATTAGTATTTGGACAATAAATTATTGGCGTAGAATTAATCATAGTTAAGAATTAAGTCAAAAGTCATTTCAGTTACTAGTTATCAATTATCAGTACCTCTGAGTGAAGCCAGAGCCTTAAAATACTGAATCGAGTATTTTTTTCATTTCCTTAAAAGGGGAGCCTTGAGACTTTATTTTTTGGTCAAAAGTTAAAAGTCATACAATTTACTTTTTATCAAGTCAAAAGTTCTACTATTTAAGAATTAATCTGATAATTTTTGTAAGGAATTGTTTTTTTGATTTTAATAAATAAACTAGGAGTTTTTCAGAGGACTTTCTCAGAGTCAAAGGGCAAAGATATATTAAGATAGAAGCTACCTTAATAAATTGCACCAAAAAATTGGGTTTGAAGCCTTCCCATTGTAGAGAGAATTTTATTTGGTTCTGGCTTGATAAATATCTTATTATATCACCTTGTAGCAATTATATTTTTACTCTGTCTAAAGTCTTACCGCTTTTTGGGATGAGGGTTTTGAGGTAATGGGCAATTGGCAAGAGTTTTGGAGTTGATTTCTAGTTTTTGAGTTTTCAGAACCTATTTGGAATTGTCATATTAGCAATGCTTTGATATTCTTTATACCGAAAATTGCTTTAAGCTCAGTATTAGCAGGGGAAATACCCCCAAGGAGCTAAAAATAGTTGAAACCTAGATATATAAATAGAACGGTTAATTTCAGGTAAAAAGACTACAAATTATCGAGAGTAATATTTGATTTTGGTTGGAGAAAAATACGGCCGTGAATTGAGAGTAATTAGCTGTTGGGAAAAAATATCTTAGCTATATTCACAGTTACTAAATCTATAGAAAAAATGTTCCTTGACCTGACCTAATTTTAATTAAGGGTCACCATTACTGGGTGAACTACAACACCCATTATCCCATTGCTAAAAGCGTTTGGGACTGCTTTTTGTAATATGTTTAAACTTCCATTAAATTCAGCATTGTATTTGAGACCATTTGAAGCTTTATAAAGTCTTTTAGTTTCCTCTGAGGCTAAATTAACTACTTCAATGTCTCTATAAGTTTAGAGTTAAGAGAACTTTCAAATAATTAAAGCCCACTCTACTTAATCTATCTTTATGTTCACAAACTATCAAGTCATAATCATGTTCCTGTAATACCGTGAATTTCATGGAGAAAAACCCAACTTTTAAATTATAGAATGGGGATGTTTGAATTGTAGAACAAAACACGACTGTTATTAAAAGGCAGCTATTAAAAATATATTAGTTATAGTTCTTTTAATTTAGATTTATACAAGTATTTCTTGCTATAACTCGCGTTTGGTGCATAAAAAGTTTTCCATCTCTTTTTGAAATGACTATAGCAGTCTGCCCATAGGTTGCGGCAAATCAAAAAGTAGATAAAAAAGTTGAAACTCTTACCTGTTGCCTGTTGCCTGTTGCTTGTTGCCTAAAAAGCAGTAATATTTTTGCTACAAATAAAATAGTATTGCTATATACTTCCTAGGTATGCCTCCTCTGGATAAAATTCCCTTTTCCTATTGCGAAGTGAAACCGAGACACTGATCGGATGTTGAGGGAAGTTGAGCCCCCTTTTCAAAGGATAGATAGGGCTTGCTGATTAATTTTCAAAGCTTTGGCAGATAAAGGCTTCAGACTTATTTTGGTCTTAAAAAGTACTAGAAAATCGGTGGTTCAACCTCAAAAAGTGAGGATTTCAGGCTGACCGTGACAGAAAAGTACAGGGACAATTCTTACCACTACCTCCTCTGTAATTTCCATTTCTCGTGACTTGTGACTTCCCTATTTACTTCTCCTTACTCCTTCGGTGAATAGACTTTTTCAGCAGACCCTAGATACAGCTATGAACCCACCAAGGAGCTAAAGCTCGAAGGAATCTCCGTCCGTTGTGCCTATCAGGGGATATTATTTCAGTTATCAGTAACTATTGGGGTGTTAAGCTTAAAATAGGGTAATAGGAAAATGGCAAAATCAATAGCTTATATTGTTTTTGTCCAAAACACTGATACAAAATCTAAGGCTTGACACTCTACTATAGATCAAACCCAAGGCTTGACATACTGTATCCAATATTTTTTATCCCCTTTTAGGGGGAGACTATTAACCTGATTTTTTCGTCTTGTAACCTTAAAAAAAATGATCCTACAGGTTTGCTGAATACTAAGGTCTGACAACCTCTTTAACCTTACTGCTCCTATTTATCCATGCTATTAAATTCCACGATATTTTGGTTATTAGCCGGGGCAATTCTTTGTTTTTTAGAATTATTTGTACCTACGGCCTTTGCTGAGTTTATGATGGGACTAAGTGCCTTTCTTGTGGCACTTATGTCCCTCTTTATTCCTAGTGTGAATCTACAGGTGGCCTTGTGGATGATCTTTTCTGTAGCTTCTACTTTCGCTTTCCGTCGTCTGTTGCCCCGCCGTACAGTAACTACTATTGCTGATGCTAAGGAAGCAGAAACTTTAACAGAAATACTACCAGGTCAACCTGGTAGGGTACTTTATGAAGGTAATTCTTGGCGAGCTAAATGTGACGATCTTGATTGTATGATCGCTGCTCAAGAAAAAGTTATTGTTGTTAGACGAGAAGGTAATACTTTATTTGTATTGCCAGAAGATTTATTAAATTATTCAGTTTATCTCCCTAACCAAAATCAATTGAAATAACAACTAACTCAGATAATTAGGAGATGAAAAATGGAACAGTTTTTTTTACTCGTATTTTTAGTTTTAGGCGGTTCTAGTCTAGCCGGAAGTGTCAAAGTTATTAATCAAGGCAACGAAGCTTTGGTTGAAACTTTAGGCAGATATAATGGCAGAAAATTAGATGCCGGTTTGAAATTTATTATCCCATTTTTGGATAAAATTTCTTATAAAGAAACTATTCGGGAAAAAGTATTAGATATTAAACCCCAACCATGTATTACTAGAGATAACGTAGCAATTAGTGTAGATGCTGTAGTTTATTGGCGAATTATGGATCTCGAGAAAGCTTTCTACAAAGTAGAAAATCTCCAATCTGCAATGACTAATCTAGTTTTAACTCAAATTCGGGCAGAAATGGGTCAATTAGAATTAGACCAAACTTTTACAGCCCGCACAGAAATTAATGAGGTATTACTTAGAGAATTAGATATTGCTACTGACCCTTGGGGAGTAAAAGTAACTAGGGTAGAATTACGAGATATTAGTCCCTCAAAAGCAGTACAAGATTCTATGGAATTACAAATGACTGCAGAACGGCAAAAACGGGCTGCAATTTTAACTTCAGAAGGGGAAAGAGATTCTGCTATTAACTCTGCCAGAGGTAGAGCAGAATCACAAGTTCTTGATGCTCAAGCACGTCAAAAAGCAACTGTTTTAGAAGCAGAAGCACAACAAAGAGCAATTGTCTTGAAGGCTCAAGCCGAACGTCAATCTCAAGTATTGAAAGCTCAAGCAACTGCTGAAGCATTAGAAATTATTACTAAAACTCTCGGTGAAGACCCCAATGCCAAAGAGGCACTCCAATTTTTATTAGCTCAAAATTATCTGGATATGGGTCAAAAAATTGGTAGTAGTGAAAGTAGTAAAGTTATGTTTATGGATCCCCGGAATATTCCAGCGACTTTAGAAGGTATACGTTCTATTGTGAAAGACAACAACAATTCAGTTAGCAGTTAGTAGAAGATAGTTTACGAAATATCTTCACCGAAGGCACAAGCATCACAAAGTCCAAAAGATTCCAAAGTGTGGTAGAAAATTTTAAATTTGTGGAAGTGATCCAATTTGTTCTCAAGATCATGGATAGGAAATTTCTTAATAGGTATGGAAGTCCCGCACTTAACACAATTTAGATAATGTTGGTCTTGCCGTAGATAACTATAAACAGATTCACCACTGGCCAAAATCCGGACAATTACTACACCTTCTTGCTTGAGAGCATCCAAAGAACGATATACTGTTGATAGTCCCAGAGGTTTGTCACATCTGCGTAGTTTTGAATAGATATCCTGAGCAGATAGCGATCGCTTCTGGGTTTTCAATACTTTCAAAATACGCTCTTGAGATTTAGTACGATTGGTTTTCATGGCAAACATAGTTGATTTGGGTATGACTTCAGAGATAATATCTGAGTAGTTCAATGAAAAATTCAAGTTTTATACTAAAGTGATAAAAAAATATCAGGCATATATTTATGTTACTCTAAGACCATCCGTTTTGGACCCTGCCGGTACCGCAATTCAATCTGGGTTGGCACAGATGGGACATGAAAATTTGGAACAAATTAGAATTGGTAAATATATTGAATTGAAACTTAAGGCAATAAATGAGGTAACTGCTAGAGAACAAGTAGAATTAATCTGTGATCAATTATTGGCCAATCCTGTCATTGAAAATTATCGGTTTGAATTAGATGAAGTCATACCATTTCAGGAAAGTCAAAACTTAAAACTCAAAGGTTAAAAATAAGTTTTTATCAGCATTTAAAATTTGAAAATTCAATTCTTAGCGATCGCTAAATTGGTGAAAATATTTTGGGTAGTCCAAGAAGAATTTAAATTAAATGTCCATAAATATGAGCAAATAATCCTTACTATTTGCACTTCTGTCATATTAGGAACAGGTACATTGATTTTTGGCACTCCTGCATAATAATGGTAAATAGGATAGCACGGCAGTAAAATTCTCCTGCTACTAGGTCTCTAAAAAAAATAATTATAATGTACTACCGCCGGAGGGGTACAAATTCTCGTAGAGCAGGGTTGGGAGGATATCAAACCTAGCAATCAACCAGTCAAAGTTAATTGAAAATTAATATGAAATTTGGTATCATTATGTTTCCTGGTTCCAATTGTAATCGGGATGTAGCTTGGGTAACTCAGGGGTTATTGGGTCAACCAACTCGTATGGTTTGGCATCAAGAAGAGGATATTTCTGATGTGGATGTAATAGTTATCCCTGGAGGTTTCAGTTATGGGGACTATTTAAGATGTGGAGCGATCGCCCGTTTTTCAACTGTAATGAAAGCAACTATTGCCCACGCAGAAAAGGGGAAATTAGTTTTAGGGATCTGTAATGGTTTCCAGATCTTGACAGAAATAGGGCTATTGCCTGGAGCCTTAGTACGAAATAAGAAATTAAATTTTATCTGTAATCAAATTCCTGTTAAAGTGGAAAATTCTGATACTCCTTGGACATCTGCTTACAAAACAGAAGAAATAATTCGTTTGCCAATAGCTCATGGAGAAGGTCGTTACTATGCTGATGTAAATACTTTGCAAGAGTTGGAGAATAATCGTCAAGTTTTATTTCGTTATTGCACAGAAAATGGTACAATTAGCCCAGAAGGTAATCCCAATGGTTCCCTGAACAATATTGCTGGTATCTGTAACCGTCAAGGCAATGTATTAGCAATGATGCCTCATCCGGAGAGAGCATCAGACATAATGTTAGGTAATACAGATGGCATGAGATTATTTAAAGGACTAACTACTCAAGTAAAATAATTGGAAGCTTTGGTGATTTTGGCTATGATTGTAGGTTACAGCGCTACTTAATTGATCAACTACATCGCCATAACCAAAACCTTGTAGGGAGGTGACATAAAGGCGTCCCTACTTAGGAAACAAAATATTAATATTTTACAACACTAGCCTTGTTAATAATCAAAAATTTGTATCAACTCTCCATGCCCATTTGAGTTCTTAAATGAAAGTTGGCATCAAGGTAACCATAACTGGGGAGAGCTACACTACAAAAGTTTTCTTTTCTGGATCTCGAATCTATAGAAAAACATGAGACCTACGTGGGTAGACCAGTCTTACCCAGTTTGTTCAAGTCATCCCAAGGTATCGGATATAATCCAGATATGAATGGGGTAGTGGTGTACAAGTAGTGATTTTTGCAGTTAGACTCCTGACAGTAAAAGGGGTTTACTTATGAATATCACTACATCTACAGGACTACCTGAATGGTTCATTGAACATTTCTCCCAAAGTAGCTGGTAACTCCGTCTTTGATGGAAAGCTGGTAAAGAGGCTTGTAGTTAGCCCTGTAAGTTTCCAGCTAGACATTGGTTGAGTATATTTGTGTACAAAATTAGTAACTATAGGTACTTACCTTATGATCAAATATGTTCAGGACTTACGCAAATAAACCCGGTTAAGACAGTAAATCATTGTTTTTAACACATAAATATCTACGAGAAACCGGGTTTGCGGAGTTTGCCTGCGTAAGTCCTGATATAGTGCATTTTTGACAATAAATTCAGATATTTACACTACAAGTAGTGCCTTTACGTAAGTCCTGATGTTCTGTTTATTTCAGGACTTGTGTATAACCAATATATATTGACATCCTCCACGGTCATTAGGCACCGGGAAACAACCGAGCCGTAGCTCCGATGCGGGTTGACGTTTTACAGGCTGTCGCTACTTTGGCAGTAGTCTTACACTTGCCGAGCAGTCGGTTTTTTGTCTGGTGTATGCCCACCCGCGACTAATATATTTATTCAGGACTTACGAAAAGGCACTAACTGTAGTGTAAATATCTAAGATAATTATCAAAAATACATTATATATAGCAGTACTGCGTAAGTCCTGTTTATTGTGAACTCAAAAGCAACAAGGACTTTTTGGCAGTGAAAAAAAAATCAACTAAAAAGTCGCCCGCTTATGGGCGAGGCTTTAAACCGAATTTTTCGGTAAAGTTTAACGGTGGTTAAACTTTACAGATGGTGTATAATTTCGGATGGGTAGGTAAGTCCTAAATTTTTAACTCAGAGATCAAGCTTGTATTTATATAAAAGGTGAACTAGGGTTTTCTACTGTTCCCGAGTTCAAAGGTTGTAGAAATAAGGAATATCATTTTTGACAAGATTAGCAGTATGAGGTAATGTCTTCTCCACAAACATCCGCTAAGTAACACAAAGCCCTGAACCTCAAATGAATTAGTTCATTGTAAAGAGGGTTGAGTTTACACATAGGAGGAATGTGAAACAAGATATGACCAAAAAAACTGAGGTCGCGCTCAAAAGGGCACTGACTCGGAATTAATTTGCATAGAAATATTGCTAATCTGGGATTATTAATTTCTATGCTATCTAGCCCTTTTTTCAAAGGGGTTAAGGGTTTAAATTTAAGTATTGCAATATACATACGAGCAGTCATAGTATTTAGAATTTTAGTATTTTGGAGCCTAGTCCATATTCCTGTTACTTTTGCAATATCGTCCATAATTTTAAAGACTTTCTATTGATTTCTACAGTTGATTTTTTAGCATTACCGGAAATCTAACATTTGAGTCCTAATTCCCAACTGCTTTAACGTTATTTCCTGCAGCCGTTAATTCCATTTTACTCAATTATTTCTGCTGCTGCCACATTTGTGAGTAGGTACATAGGCATCTTATCTTATCAGCTATTTAATTGTTGCACCAATAGAACTAATTGTTGCCTGTTGATTGTTCATAAATTAAAATTTAGTAAAGAAACTTAATGATTTTTACTAAGATAGCAATCCTATGATTGTTCATGGCAAAAATCCTACTGGTTTTTAGGGAACGTCGCAATCTATGGGCGGACTGCTATATAATAATTAATATTGGTTAAAACCACATTCCATTATTCAGTAGGATATGGATTGTCATAAAAGAATACTTATACCAAAAACTAAGTAATTTTAGTATAATAATTTACATAATATATAACTAGTACGAAAGTAGATAGATAGGTTAGTCCAAAGAGGAAAAGGTTTGCTATAATTGGAGCAAACTAAATTTATGAAAAAAATTGGCTGCTTTAAGGTAGGAGGCAGATTTTTAAGAAGTCTAGTGATTTTACAAATGATTAAGAATTGCCATATTAAAGCATTGAAAGATAAAGGCTTTATGCTTTTAGGGTCGAACAAAGAGTCAACTTTTCGGTAGCGATAGACCAAAAGTCTAATATACCTATCAGATGATAGCAAAAAAGTCAAGGGATAATTTTTCCCAATACTTTCTGCATAACTCAATAGGGTTCAAATAAGATTAAAATTCATCAGTTATATAGCAGTCCGCCCATAGGTTGCGACAAATCAAAAAGTAAATAGAACTGCTTAATTCTCTTACCTACTCTCTGTTCCTTTTTCCCTATTCCTTAAAAAGCAGTATGATTTTTGCGCCCGATCACTCATAGGATTGCTATAGAATTATTAGATGAGCTTTTCCGACTACAGAACTGTCAGAAAAAATCTTTAACCGACGCGTCTTACTTTATAATTACTATTTCTCCCTACTCCCTAAAAAGACTTTTTCAAGATACCCTAATTAAGTATATCCTGGAGAGGTTTAAGAGATAAGATTCTACTCAAAAGTTAGATATTAAATAATTGCAAAAAATATAATACTACTACAAGATTTTCCCTATCAGATTATTGGCTAAAAATTATGATAAAAACTCATCATCAACCATCGCAAGAATTAACATCTTTAACTGTATTAGAGACTACAAATACTAAAAATCTTTCCCCGTCCAAGGGAATTTTTAGTATCTTTTCTGCATTCCCAGAATACGATCGTGGTAACAGACTGTATGATCTGGGCAGATATGAGTCAGCTATTCCCTACTACGAGAATGCAGTTAAAATTAAGCCAGACTGGGCGATAGGTTGGTTAAAACTAGCTGATACCTTACATAAGCTGCAAAAGTATGAACCAGCAGTGGTGGCTTATGAAAGGTCTCTATCCCTCAAGCCAAACCTTCATCAAGCCTGGAATAGTTATGGAGTTGTATTATCGTCCTTAAAGCAGTATGAAGAAGCGATCGCCTGCTTTGACAAAGGAATCAAAATTGATCCAAATAATTATGAACTATGGTTTAATAAAGCAATCATTTTAAGTGAATTAACACAATATTTACCTGCTATTGACTGCTACAAAGAAGCACTAAAGATGCAGCCGATGAAGGGAGAGATTTGGTCTGCTCAAGGTCAAGCTTTATTAAATCTACAAAAATATGCTGAAGCATTAGCAGCTTATGATTGTGCTGCGAAACTTCAACCTGATAATTATTATATTTGGTTTAACAGAGGATTAGCTTTATTTCAAACTCAACGTTATGCGGAAGCAGTGATCAGTTATGGCCACGCCATAGAATTACAACCAGAGAATTATCTAGCTTGGTTTAACTTAGGTATTGCTGAAAGTAAACTACATAAATATCACGATGCAGTTTCTTCTTTTAATAAAGCAATTAAACTAAACCCTGATGATTATGAAGCTTGGTATTATAAAGGATTAGCTTTAAAAAATCATTGGAAAGAAGGAGGAGTTGCTTGTTTTGATAAAGCAATCAACTTTAACCCTAATTTACCAGAAATCTGGATTAGTCGTGGTTATATTTTATTAGATTTATTCAAGTATAGCGAGGCATTAGAATCTTTTAATCAGGCAATTACAATTAATTCTAATTATCCAGAAGCTTGGTTAGGTAGAGGGAAGACATGGATGGCATTAGGTAAATATAATGAAGCTCTTATTGCTTATGGCAATGCCATTAGTATTGAACCATATTTTTTAGAAGCTTGGAATTGTCGAGGTGAAACACTAGAAAAACTCCAGAATTATGATCAAGCATTGGCAGCTTATGACAAAGTGATAAAAATGAGTTTTCAGCAAGGAGTTTCTTATGGGAAAGTAGGCTTACAAAGAAGTGCAGCTCTAGAAAAGCTAGAGCGATATAGTGAAGCAATAGAAGCTTATGATTTGGTAATTGAAAAACAGCCATATAATTTTGATGCTTGGTTAAACCGGGGATTAAACCTAGAAAAATTGGAAAATTACGAAGAAGCTGTTTTTAGTTATAAACAGGCAATTAGTATTTGGCCGAGTAATTATCAAGCTTGGTTACAATTAGGTTTGATGCTGGAAAAATTGCAGAGGTATGAAGAAGCGATCGTTGTCTATAACAAAGTAGTTTCTTTCAGACCAAGTAATCATAAAATTTGGTTTCAACGAGGATTAATTTTAGAAAAATTAGGATATATTCAAGAAGCTGTCAGTTCTTACAAGATTGTATTAGAAATCGAACCTAATTATCACAAAGCAATCGAAAGAAAAAAACTATTAAAATTACCAGGTTAATCTTAGCTAATTTATGGTTCCTGACTATGTTTTTTGTAGCTAAATCCTCAACTACAATAGTATAGTTTGGTTTTCTCTAATCAGTCGAGTTGTTAGCTGTTGAAGTGGAGTCTAGTCTTGAGTTTAAGATAAAGGTATGTATCTTTGCTACTTTCCATTCCTTAACTAGAAGCACTTGTATAATACCGCAGAGCGAGTCGCCAAAATTGAATAGAAGCAAAAAACAATCCACCTGCTAAAACAAAAGAACCCAATATCCAAGTATTTTCAACTTTACCTAATATAGCTCCAGCTGGTACAGTAGTTAAAAATGCTACTGGTACTAGAAAAGTAAAAAAGAAACGATAAGCAGTGGGGTAAGCTACCATTGGGTATCTTCCTGCTTCTAATAAATTTTTGAGGACTTCTGTTACACTGTAAATTCTGACGAACCAGATGCTGGTTGTTCCTAACATAAACCAGAGACTATAAAGAATAATTATCCCACAAACCATTGGCACTATACTAAGTAAATAATTGCCTACCCCTAAACCTAGTTTACTACCAGCATATTCTAACAATAACCCACCAAAAATTATATCCGGTATTCCCCAGGGAGAAACTGTATGAGTAGAAAGCCAGAATTGACTATTAATGGGTTTGAGAAGAACAAAATCTAGAGTACCTTTTTGTATATGTTTCACAATTCGTTTCAAATTAGGAATCAAAAAAGTTACTGAAAGACCCTGTAAAATAGTGAAAATTGCTAGGATAATTAAAGCTTCTTCCCAATTCCAACCTTGAAATTTGTAACCTGTTCTATAAAATAGAAGTAAACTAAATAAGCTACCTAGTAAACTTCCTATACTACTAATAGCTGCTATAATGAAGTTAAGACGGTATTCTAATTCAGAAGCAATCGCTGCACTCCAAAATAATCTTAGCATTTGTAAATATCGTTCCATTTTGACTTAATTAAAAGAAAAATAATAGCATAAAGTAAATTTATCCCAACCGTGACATATTTCTGCTAGCTGTTAAGCATTTAAACGACGGATTATAAATTTTACCTACATAGTTTGAATTCTATCTGTAGAAAATTTTTGCTTTAATTGGCTGTTACCAGAATAGGCAATCTAAATAGTTAATAGCTTAAGAGGAATTCATAAATTCCCCCTACTATTAAATTTTTTATGCCTATAAAAACAAAATTGGTAACTAGAATTAGGAATGAATAGTTTTGATCATATGAGAAGATAGGTGATTAGATAAAATAGCTAATCACAATAAATATCATCAATATCTTTATTTATTTCCTTCTTCCTTCTTAATCCTTCCTTTTTCCTTCTAATTAGATGTTAAAAGTACAAAATCAGTTACTTTACCTCCCCTGTAGCTGCGCCAATGTTCTGATATTTGAAAAAACCGTTCATTTGGCTGAATTTGATTCATAATTGGGAGAATTTCTGGGTGATAATTTCTCTCTTGGTAAGGTGAATTTCTCCTGAGATTAGCAATTAAGTTTTCCATAAATTTATATCCATCACAATAAGTATTTGGTGGTTCACCCATTTGTCCGCCTTCATAGGCAATTCCTGCAAGATAAATTATATTGTGATAAAAAGAATGTGAGTCCATTTGATCTAAGTGCCTGCGTAATTTTAAAGGTGATGGCGCGATTAAATGGACATTTTCACAATCAGGTTCAGCATACATTAATTCATCCCAATTTTTATAAGATTGTAGGGTTTCCGATGATTCTAATTTATAGTCTAAAGCAAACTGTATTTCATCTAACAATTCTGCTTTCCAAGAATTTTGAGATATTCGTTCGAGCCAATGGTGAATAGTATTATAAAATTCTATGTCTGACAAGGAAAGCAATGCATCTTTGACAGCATCACTGTATAGTTTTGTTTTTAGCTTCATTGTTTTACCTCCTTTTTTTTGTTTATTTGATACAGGTTAATTCAGTTTAGTTAGTTAGCTTTTTTGAAGGAGATATCCTTCAGGATTAACTATAAGTATTTGGCATTATTCTACTTGTATAGGAAGCAGAAAATGATGATTTTACTTCCTTCTATAAGACTGAGTTATGCAAAGCATTTCTTGTCTACAATACTGAGGAAAATCTTTCCAACCAGGCCTCTTATTTCCTCTAATCTTTTGTTCTTATAGAATGACTATTGATTTTATTGATCTCTACTGATAAACCAACATGATTTCAGTATAAATCCTTAGCAAGTCAGGAAATGGTATCAATAATTATACTTTTGCTACAATTTCCAACATTCCTCCGGCCAGAAGTCCATCAACATATTTTGTGTTTAGGATGGGGTTCAAAGCAGATTATTTATATGCCAAAACTACTAAAGTAGTATATAAACACACTTTTGTCAATCCAAATTTGGGCAACTGGTATAAATTTTAAATGTCTAATTATGTAAATTATGAAATAACTATACAGAGCAACAGCTAGCTGATAACTAATAACTTAAATGATGTTTAGCAAACTTACGATAACATTAATAACTTTTCAACAGATAGTTTAATCTTGAGAGGAACTAACGCAAAAATATTTCCCTAAGCATAACTTTTTTGAATTTGATAATTATCTGTGGATAGTTTTTGAAAGATGAGACAAAATGCTAACTCAGAAAGCTACAACCTACACTCGGGAGATTGTAGTAGAAATTTTGAATATTTTAAAGTAGGATAGGGCAAAGATTTTGGGATATTTGGCCATATGGATTTAGGTAACAGAGCTTCTTCCTTTCAGCTAATCGAATCCATTAAAGATCCTACAGGATGTTTTTCTTTCGAAGTTTTGAAGGCTATCCCATTTAATTACTCCCCCACACATATCCCTGGATTATTCAATGATGCATTTCATACCAACAGGACTTACGCAGTACCACTATATATGGTGTATAAATTCATCTTTCTCAAGAGATTGGCACTATAATTAGTGCCGTTGCGTAAGTTCTGACCAATTTAATAAAAATCAGCAAGCCCTAACTAGAGAAGTCAATTATAGTTACTAAATCTATAGAAAAAGATTCCTTGACCTAGTTTTAATTAAGGGTAACCATTACGGGGTGAACTACAACACCCATTATCCGATTGCTAAAAGCGTTTGGGACTGCTTTTCGTAATATGTTTAAACTTCCATTGACATCAGTATTGTATTTGAGACCATTTGAAGCTTTATAAAGTCTTCTTCTCACTCGTTTACGACTAAATCTATATTTGACACCTTTTTGATAAACTGGTAAATCGTCCAAGTCTAAAAAACTAGCAATTGAAGTATAATTCTCTTCATTAATCATTACTTTTATTCCTACTAATTTGGCTTTGTATTTTAGTTGTTCAATTAACTAAAAAAAAGGAATTTGAACAATATTTTGATTTTTTTACCCAGATTTATACCTTGTTTCCAGTTAGGGTTATCTCCTATTACTAAAATTCCTATCTGGTTCTCTATCAGACGATTAATAATATATCTGCTAGTCTTATGTAGATAACCATCAATCTTTAAATTTCTTTTGAAGGAAAATTTGAGTTTATCTCAAGTAGTAACATTACAAATATTATTATACGTGAGTATTAGTACATAAAACTGTACAAATATCAAAATTAAGTAGTTATTTTTCCCTGCCAATAAAATTAGAAAGTAAGCGAAAAAACATACAAATATTTTTGAATTTAAAGGAGTTAAGCTTACCTTTATTCTAGTTTCCTAAACTTTACGATTATACTCCAAAATTTATTCAAATTTTTCTCATAATTATTATTATTAATAATGGATAGGACTCAGTAGCAAAATACTAATATTGTGCCTTGGAAGAAAAGGGCTTTGTCTATATATTATATTGGCATATTTTAATTCATAAAGGAGCCCTTAATTTAACCGAACAAAAAGCAGCTATTCGTCTGCTAACGCAAAGCTCCGCTAAGGTATGAAACTATAGTGAAGATAGTCGAAATTGTCATGCCCTATATATAGTGTCTTTACGTAAGTCCTGTTTAATAATAAGCAATCTCACGCCAACGTATATGTTCGCACCACTTGAATTATTAAGAGAATTAATTTATCCTATCAACAGGAGTGTAGTTGCTCAATTATTTTCTGCTGCTAAGGATCCCTGTCAAAATAAGTTGTACAAATTTTCTCTGAAAATAATTGTCCAATCTAGCTTCCATCGAAAAAAACTGTTCAGTTTATTTTAACACGAGTCCTAAAAGAACTCCTTGGTTTGCCAACAATAGTCATACCACTGATTTTTTGTGTTCTATAGAATTAATTTGTTTAACTTGTTAGCTCAAATTTTGATGATGATTCATGTATCTATTTGTGCTACATAATGAAGTGCGAAATGTGGGTTATTATATTTACTTCTATTTTACTTTCTGACTCTCTTACTCTTCTACTCAATAAATTTGAGCAAACACTTATCAAACTGGTATGACATTATCTTAGTTATAGTTATTTTAATAAAGAATTGAGACAAGTATTTCTTGCTATAACTAAGTTTCAGTGGAAAAAGTTTTTCATTCTTACTTGAAATGACTATATATCAATTTTTTTTAGCTCAAAGATTCTAAATAATCCTGTACTTGATTACGACGCTTTGGCTGACGCAATTTTTGTAGAGCCTTTGCTTCGATTTGACGAACCCGTTCCCGAGAAAGTTTCAATATACGTCCAATTTCTGATAAGGAGTAGGCATGACCGTCCTCTAAACCATAACGCATTGAAATTACAGATCTTTCTCGTTGAGTTAAATCCAATAGCAATCCTTTTAACGCTGTTATTAGAGACTCTCGCACTAATGTTTCTTCTGGAGAAGCGTCTTCAGTTTCCAGAAGTTCACCTAATTCAGTATCTTTATCGCTACCGACCTTAGTTTCCAGGGAAACCGAACGTGGAACTCTTGCTAACACTTCCCGAATTTGATCAGGTGTCATTTTCAGTTCTTGGGCAATTTGTTCAATTTTGGCTGTACATCCTTTTTCTTGAGAAATTTTCCGTTGTGCTTTTTTTATTTTGTTTAACTTTTCGCTAATATGGACAGGTAAGCGAATTGT
The DNA here is from genome assembly GCA_023356605.1 of Trichodesmium sp. MAG_R02. Classification (GTDB taxonomy): domain Bacteria; phylum Cyanobacteriota; class Cyanobacteriia; order Cyanobacteriales; family Microcoleaceae; genus Trichodesmium. Next base: position 25,682 of record JAKQYE010000019.1, read on the forward strand.
CCTACTTTGAGTAGCGATCGCTCTTGTAATTCCCTGACGAATCCACCAGTAAGCATAAGTGCTAAATCGATACCCCCGTCGTGGGTCAAATTTTTCAACAGCTTTTTCTAAACCCAAAGTACCTTCTTGGATTAAATCTAAAAGTTCCACACCACGATTTTGATACTTTTTCGCTATTGACACTACCAAGCGCAAGTTAGCATTAATCATCTTATCCCTGGCTTCAATACCTTCAGTTTGAATTTGCTCAAGTTCTGTTACACTTAAACCTGCTAATTCTGCCCAACGAAGTTTTCCTGCGCTCATAATCTGTTTAAGTTCTACCGCAGATACATTCCCGGCCTTTAACCACCGATCAAATGATGGTTTATGTCCTAAATTAGCTGCTAAACGATCGCGAATCTCTATTAACTCAACATAACACTGAATTTCTTTTTCTTTTTTAGCTGCTTTGTTGCGTAACTCCAATAACTGTAAATAGCGTTGAACTTTCTGAGCTTTAGAAACTTCTTGATCTTTTTCTAACAAATCAACTCGCCCAATTTCTCGGAGGTATAAACGGACTAAGTCTGTAGTGCTAGGGTTAGCAGTTATTTGATCACTGTCTACTTTTCCATCCTCCATTATTAATTCATAGGAAATTTGCTCTAAACCTTCGGAATATTTAGTCTGCAAATTATTAGATGGCAATCGTTCTTCAGTGTAACAATAAGTTGCTGAGTTAGTTATCATCTCGGTTACTCCAGGTGAAAAGGTGAAAACGTGAAAATAGGCTTGCACTTAGTGATGCTCTATGGGTAACAATGCCTAATTTAGGATAAGTCGGCATTTGTTCTAGTTATGTTTCCTGATTAGTGCGAACGAACTAGACTAAGAAGGCGATCGCCGATACTGAATATATCAGCTATAAACCTTAAGAGTAAACTTGTGCGTTAGTGGTTCTCTCCAGTTAACTTATCTAAACTTAATTTCATTATATTGATACTTCTGCTACAAAAAAGTGATTGTCATCAGAAGCTATATTAATATTCATCACCATTAGAGTTGTTCTCGATCACTTCGTAATTTTTTTGATTATGGCACTTCAATGTTTTCCTTTTAGTATTTTTCTCTTGATTGTTGCTATAATCTTTCAGATGTATCTTCCTATATGTATTGATTTTTATTGTATTTATGTGTCGCAAGCCTAATATCTCTACCTATCTATTTCACGGTATCAAGTCACTGTAGATACAATAATCACCTCTCAAGATGACACTTTATAAGTGACTTACATAACCAGAGATAATGGATCATATAACTATTACCCTACTATTCTTTTCGTAATTGCTTGTCCTTTGGATAATTCACCATCAATTCTTTTACTTGTTCAGCATGATATGAGCTACGAGTCAAGGGGGAAGCAACAACTTGTAAAAATCCCATAGAATACCCGATTTTTCTCCATTGCTCAAATTGTTCAGGCTTGACGAAAGTATCTACTGGTAAATGTTTAGGACTTGGTTGTAGGTATTGTCCAATTGTTAAAATATCACAGTTAACAGCTCGTAAGTCCTTCATTACCTTTTGGACTTCTGCATCAGTTTCTCCGACACCTACCATAATTCCAGATTTTGTATACACTTCTGGGGCTAATTCTCGCGATCGCCTCAAAAGTTCTAATGTTCGGTGATAATTACCCAATGGTCTAACTCGACGATATAATCGTTGAACCGTCTCAGTATTATGGTTAATGACTTCTGGTTTAGCATTAAGAATTATGTCTAAGGCTTGCCAATTGCCACATAAATCTGGTATCAGTACCTCTATCGTCGTCTTAGGTGAAATTGCCCGTACTTGGGAAATACATTTAGCAAACTGAGTCGCACCTCCATCACCTAAATCATCTCTATTTACGGAGGTAATCACCACATGAGAAAGTCTTAATCTTTTTACTGCTTCTGCCAGTCGCTCTGGTTCAGTAATATCTAAAGGCTGAGGCTTTTTCTCAAAATCAATATCACAGTAGGGACAAGCACGAGTACAACCAGGTCCCATAATTAAAAAAGTTGCCGTCCCAGCGTTAAAACACTCGCCAATGTTTGGACAGGAAGCTTCCTCGCAGACCGTCTTGAGATTTAGGTCTTGCAAAATTTCTTTAACCGTACCAACTCTTTGCCATTGGGGAGCTTTGACTCTTAACCAATCTGGTTTGACTACCACCTTTTCCTCTGCTGTAGTTTTATGTACTTATTAAATATAACAAATTTGCCACTCTAGTAACAAGAGTTTTCAGTAAATTTATTGAGATAGTAAAGCTATATATTGTTTTGTCCCGAAATCCCAAGAGAATATTTAATATAGTCATTTCAAAAAGAGATGAAAAACTTTTTCTGCACCAAACGCGAGTTATTGCAAGAAATACTTATCTCAATTTAAATTAAAATAACTATACTTAGGAATTGAGGCAATTTAATTGTTGCACTACCCTAAAGATAGATGTGTTATTACCATCTCCTCCATCAATTAACACAATTTCTGGCTGATATCCGGGCTGACAAACATTGAGCTACTAGAGACATTGACCTCTTCCAGTTTCAGTAAAAATTCTGGGTCTTTTTTTCCTTATGGTAAAGAATCAGCCTTTTGATACAAAGCTATATCTAAGGGTAGACTTTTAAGTCCATCATAAAGATGAGCTGTAACTGTAATTATACCATGATCTGTTTTTCCTATTTCTCCCATATATTGTCGCCCTACTCCAGCAGTTAAATTACCGCTTTTTCTATGTCCTGAATTGTCTATAATTAAAGCAATTAGGATCGAGAAGGCTTTGTTTGACGACATTCCCACATCACTTGAAGACGACGCTCCCAATACACCATCTACTGGCCAGTTCCCTCGAACTAGAAAATGTCGTAATTTTTGGTATGATGGACTTAGTGTATTTTTTGATTCAACAGACAAGTTTTTTCTGTGGCTTTCTCAGGAGTAGTCCTTCTATACAATCTCTACACCCTGTTTTTTGAACAGGAGTTTCTTAAATGCATTGTTAAAGCGATCGCACCACCGACGGAAACAAGAGGGCATGGCCACTGAAGTTGTTTCTTTCATTGGACTTTCCCCAGGGAGTAATTAACATAAAATGGTTGTCAAGTACATACCATAACCTTTTTTTTTACTGTTCTTTCACTAAAGTCCCGCTATGAAATGATTTAGTCGATTGTAAACTACTCCAATGGATTTCTGGCCATCTGAGAAAAGTTTTTCCTCTCGCTTTCCCCTAATAAACCTCCTACATAATATCTGATACTAAGTCCGCTGAGCGAAAAACCGATAAAAATTATTTATAGTCATTTTAAATAAGAATGAGATATTTTTCACCTGAAATACTTTCATAGCAAGAAACAATTGTCTCAATTAAGAGTGTGAAACGACTATATAAACTAGCCAATGATAATTAGTTAACTTTTTGATAATGAAGTGATTTTTTCCCATACCTGGCAACGAGGTACTAAAACTTCTTCTCTGTCTTCAATAGCTTCAATATTTTCATTTACTATCTTGTTTATCTATCAAAGACCATAATCTTTCTGCTGGTTGTAAATAAGAGTCAGTAGGGTGGAATAAATTCCACAATTATTATCTTTCGACTTTCACTTTTTTAGTATGGTGCCTCCCCGGGTTATCTTCTACTAAGAGAACAATTTTTTCTTTGGTTAATCCCACATCTTCAGCAAAAGCTTCATAAACCAAACTTAACCATTTATTATTGACCCTGAGTATGAGATACCATAAAGTTTTTCCAGTTTTCAGTTTCACCAATCCATTACATCTAACCATCCATAACGATGTTCTACGATAGCTGTTTGCTTTTCTCAATACTGAGCCCATACTTTTCTGATGATTGGTTTTAACCCTACTCTATGTTCATTAAAAGATCGTAAATAATATTCTTTGAAGGATATTTTCTCTTAATTATTTGACTTTTAATGGTGAATTTTTATTGAAGTTTTTTTGTGCAATTAAGTCTCCTTTTTTATGTTTTGGCCTTGGTTTCTTCCCAGAATATTTGGACTTTTTTAGGTAATCCCACCCCCTTTGATTCCATACTTTTTCAATTCCTGTAACTTTCTCTATCCATCTAGCTACTTTGGGTCCAGTCTATATTCCTCCATCTGGTGCTCTTTTTTTGAGTTTAACTATTAGTTATACAAGTTTTTTTTCATTTAATAAAGTTTTTTTTCTCTATGATGCTTGACGCTTTTTTCTTAAGATTTGTGATACCAGCTTCAGCCAAATCATTGTATTTCTTGAGAATTTTAAGAGAATATTGATACTTTAATCCCACAGCGATCGCTGAATTTTTAATTGTCCATCAAGGGATAAATTTTCCATAACAGATGCTATCGTCTTGCTTCTACAGGTTCAAGACAAGTTCTATACTTTTCTTTTAGTATGAGTTTTAATAAAACTTTTGAGTCTACGTGGGTTTCTACTTAACCAACCCATGATACATTAACTCAAATATCTTTCAGGGATTTCCCTTAAGCTGATATATAGTCGTTTTAAATAAGAATGAAAAACTTTTTTTGGCTGAAACTTAGTTATAGCAAAAAATACTTGTCTCAATTTAAATTCAAATGAATATATTTCACGACTTGATGACTAGGAACAATTGACCCATTCGGAACCCTTGGATACTTAAATTGTCAACTTAAGTTATTCTTCCTCCTCCTATATGTTGACATTCTATCACTTCTTATAGCAATTAATTCTCAATAAACTACTTTTTTTGACAATCACTTCATATATGTGTATTATTGTCAATAACTATAGATTTTTGAAAAAACACCGTGGCTCTTTACACACCATCTTCATTTAAAGCAGAACTAAATGAAAAAGGTTGGCGAATGACCCCCCAAAGGGAGACAATTTTGCAAATCTTTCAAAATCTGCCAAAAGGCAATCATCTGAGCGCCGAAGACCTTTATAATATGCTAAAAAATCGAGGTGAGAGAATTAGTCTATCCACCATTTATAGAACCTTAAAGTTAATGGCAAGGATGGGAATTCTACGAGAACTAGAATTAGCAGAGGGGCATAAACATTATGAAATAAATCAACCTTTTCCTCATCATCATCATCATCTTGTTTGCGTACAATGTAACAAAACTATTGAATTTAAAAATGATTCTATTTTAAAGATTGGCCTCAAGCAAGCAGAAAAATCAGGATTACATCTTTTAGATTGTCAGTTAACTATTCATACAATTTGTTATGAAGCTCTAAGAAAGGGATGGCCTTCCCTTGTATCTTCTGATTGGTGTTGCCCAAGGGGACTTGCAGATGTAGAAAACTGTGAATAGATAAAATTTTATGAACAAAAGACTACCCCACTTTGATCAGAAGTGGGGTCATTTCATTTCTGCCTACCCCGACTGTTGTTAATTTTTTTCAGCACCTTAAAATAAGCAGCTTTAATTCTTTGTCCTCAGAAAATATTAATAACCCTATATTTATTTTTAGTTAACTAAATACTAGTAAGATATAGCAACCTGCGCTGGTATGTTTACATAAGACAAATTACAACTAATGTCATATATGCAAAAGTATTAGTAATATTAGCATAAATCTGTACTATATTGAAAGACAATAGTAATATGTAAATATGTGAGGGCTCATGGCTATATATAAGATTTCAGAAGATACAATTTTTCTCTAGTGATAATAAATTAGTAGTTAATCTCCAATATCTTTACCATTAACTCCATAAATTAGTTGAGCTTTTGCTACTGCCGCTCTTGTTCGTGAATCGTAAACTCCATTCAATGGGCCAGTATAAAATCCTTTTAAGCGAAGTCGATTTTGAAGTTCTAACACCTGTGTTTGGCTATTAATATGACTAAATTGCTCCTCAGAAATATTTTGGTCGATCATAAAAGGAGCTCTTAATAACTGTAATGTATTTCTTGTAGCTTCTCCACTGACAACTAACCCCAAATCTTGCTGAAAGTTCCTGACAGCAAATTCTGTACTAGGCCCAAAAAAACCATCAATAATTCCAGGATAATATCCCAATTTTGCTAACAAAATCTGAAGTTGTTTAACAGCCCAACCCTGATGGCCTCGTTTAAGAAAACTTGGGTCTGACTGTTGGCTACTAATATAATTCCCTCTGGAGTCAGATATTGGACCTGGAGGTAAAGTTTGCTGGGGGTCAAAAAGAAATGCTTGAGTTGTTTGTCCAACTATACCCGTAGGAGTTATTCTATTTGTATTCTGAAAATTAATTACAGCTATTTCTGTACTTTGATCGAAAGAGTTAGTTATCTGTCCCTGATAATAACCTAAACTTCGTAAACGTTGCTGTAATTTTCCTACATCCGGCCCTATGTTTCCAAGTTTCAGAACTCTCTTTACAGCAATAGCTCTCCTACCAAACAAAAATTCCCATGTGGTGTATCCTACTTGACCAGTAGATGTAATTCCATAAACATTTTGAAATCGTATTACTGCAGTTCTAGTTTCTTGGTCATAAATACTATTGATTCGACCTTTGTAAAAACCTAGTTCTGCTAATCGTTTTTTAAGAGTTGCTACTTGAGGACTAACTTCACCCAAAAACAATACCTTTGTGGGATAAGTAAATAATTGACTATTAGTTTTACTATCTTTCCTACCCAAAATTAGTAAGGACCAGGTAGTAAGATCAATTTGACCAGTAGGTGTAAGACCCTTATCTTCCTGAAACTGTATGACAGCTATTTCTGTTTCTTGACCGTAATATCCAGTTAGGTTACCAGTAAAATAGCCTAGTTCCCTGAGTTTTCTTTGAACTGCTGCCACTATTGCCGCAGAGTCTCCATGTCTTAAACAAACTTGACGAGGAGAAACAAGAACTACATTACTCTCTTGTCTGGAACTAGAGAAAAAAGAATTTGTTGCTAGTTGTTCTTGAGCTGTTTTATTATTCTGAGGCTGACTAACATCAAAATCACTATAACTATTTGTTTCAGGAACACAAATTTCTGAAACCCGAGCCAAACTAGCATCAATTAGAATAGAGTTGATAATTACTGCTAATAAAAAGTTGATGTAAGGCAAACTGAAACATTTTTTCCAGTTAAGTTCTTCAATAGGCTTTAAATCCTTGATTTCTTTATTAACTAGAAAAAGTTCTAAGATTGCAAGGGATTCCATAAATTTTTGGGAGACTCTTTTTTGAGATTAATTAACAAGCTAAAGTAAATGTTCAGCACTCAGCATTCAGCATTCAGCATTGAACTATTCAATTATTATCACAGTTAAGGATCAATTAGTTTCTTCGGAGTACTGTTATAGTTATTTTGATTTAGGTTGAGACAAATATTTCTTGCTATAACTAAGTTTCAGCATAAAAAGTGTTCCATTCATATTTGAAATAACTATAAGTCATGAATGAGACAGATCATAACTTAACCTAAGTCTTTGCTTGAATGTTTTCAAAAGCTGTAAAGCTCAATCGTCTTTATCTGAATGCTTATGAGCTAAATTTTATTTTAGTATTTAATTTTTTTATGTTTTTTTATAACTACTTGAGGATTTAAAATAATCAAGTGTATAGAAATATTACTGTTCCTAAGTTATAGTTACTAATTTTGTAGGCAAATTTACCCAAGCAACGTCTAGCTTGATCCCAATAGGGCTAACTATAAGGCTCTCTACCAGCTTTCCATCAAATACAGAGTTACCAACTACTTTTATTAAATAATTTATGCCATGGCCTAATAGTTTATTTACAATAAATTTGCTAGCTGTATGGATGTAATTCCATCTTGGTTATTGGTATATTATGTTAGAGTTTCATATGTTGATTATGACGAATTTGACTATTGTTGATATTTAATTACACTTGTCTTGATACTACCTTTATTCAAACTAAACCTGCGCGATCGCAAATTAAAGCCACAATAGCAGCAAAAATAGTAATTCCCAGAGCAGTTACAGGATTTTGGCCTCTACAAATAGCAAAAGAAGTAGCGACACCAGCTCCTAAAGCAGCAGTGATAGCGACAACTAATGGGTCACGGTTTGAATGATTGTTGTACATTTTTAACCCTAGATATTTTTGTTAAACAATTTATCTTAAAGTTGTTTGAATACTTGAACTATTAGTCAGCATAAACGGACCATAGTATAGTTGGCTGAATTCGGCCCTGCCCTCTTGTTTACAAAATCAGGAGAATTTCAAAACAAACAACTTTGTATAAACCTATCACTCAAGCATTATGGAAGTGGCAAATGCTATGGTTTTGTAATTAAGATTTAGATTTATCTAAATTTCTTAACAAATACTATCTTGGGCTTATCCTAATTTACCGAAAAATTTGGTTTTTCGTTTTATAAAAAGAAAAGGAATTTATTTGGCAGCTTCAGTCATTTTGTTAGCATAGCAATCGCAATTTGCCATTAACATACAATGCCAATTTTGTCAACCTGTTTAATTGATCACAGTCCTTGGGTGTTACTAAAGCTTAAAAAAAGTGAAATAATAACTGGGACTTGCTACTGATTAAATCTGAAAACCTTGATCCATAAACAGTGCTCTAGCTCTTGTAAGTGCTCTAAAAGCAAAAGCTTTTTGCTCCCCTAAGCTGAAAATATGAGGATTTTTAGCTGACAAGGGGGGGATGGGAGGAATAATTTTCCTTGGGCATCTAATTTGTTGATTCATATCTACAGTGTTTTTCAAATCAAATCAACACTAATTGTGGAAAGTCTATTGTCAATAAGTTCGATTTGCCAGAGTTTATTGAGAATTATTCAGAGTCTATTAACTTGATAGGTTTGCCCTGTTCCTACCATTGCCCATAATACTTTTTCAGCAAACTCTAACTAAATCAAGCTCAAAAACCAAGAATTTTCTCCTATTTTACTCGGAAAAATCTAGAAAGATTCACATTTAAACTATTGGCCATTGCTTACTCCATATTTCAGGCCCTTATGTATAGATACATTCAAAAAAAGCAAGATTACCGAAAAATTTGGTTTAAAGCCTTGCCCGTCAGCGGGGGACTTTTTAGTTGATTTTTTTCACAGGCCATGTCCTTGTTGCTTTTGAGTTCACAATAAATATATTAGTCGCGGGTGGGCTTACACCAGACAAAAAAACGGACGGGTCGGCAAATGTAAGACTACTGCCAAAGTAGCGACAGCCTGTGAAACGTCAACCCGCATGGGAGCTACGGCTCCGTTGCTTCCCCGTGCCTAATGACCGTGGAGGATGTCAAAATCAATCATCATCATTTTTAAGCAAATCTGGACGACGAGATTTTGTTCTCTGAACTTGTTGTTGGTATCGCCATCTTGCTATTTCAGCATGATGTCCTGACAGTAAAACTTCAGGAACTTTCCAGCCACGAAAATTAGCAGGCCGAGTATAATGAGGATACTCAAGTAATCCCGACTCAAAACTTTCACTTTTTAAGGATTCAGCCTTTCCTACGGTTCCAGGAAGTAATCGGACTACACCATTAATTAAAGCTAAAGCTGGTATTTCTCCACCTGTGAGGATAAAATCTCCTAGGGATACTTCTCTACTAACTAAATATTGGACTCTCTCATCAATACCTTCGTAATGGCCACAAATTAGAATCAGTTGTTCATAATCTGTGGCCAGCTCTCGAAACAGTCCTTGATGCATTGTTTTTCCCTGAGGAGTTAATAGAATTACCTCTCGTCTTGAGAGAGTTGGCAATGATTCTACAGCAGCAAATATGGGCTCTGGTTTTAGAATCATTCCTACTCCTCCACCATATGACTCATCATCAACTTTTTTATATTTATCTGTGGTATAATCGCGGGGGTTAACTAAATTAACCTTGGCGATTTTTTTGTCAAAGGCTTTCCCCAGTAAACCTGAATTTAGAGGTGTTGTAAAAAAGTCTGGAAACAGAGTAATAACATCAAATTGCACGACGGAAGCTCAACTCTATTGGGGTGTTATGAAGAATGTATAACATTCTTGAGATTTACAGGAACTGCGCAAAACCTTGGTTATTAGTGTTGTTGCCAAAATAATAAGCAATATAAAACCCTGATGTTTCATTAATATGCGTAAGTCCTGATTAATTTTATAGAGTATACTATGGAGTTACAACTTCGCAATAAATTGAAATTTATAGAATCCATTTGATAGCTCCTTGCCTAATCATTAGCTTTAAAATTTCTTGGTTTAATTATTATTGGCATAATTATGTTTGTCATCTGGCCATTGCAAGTACCTGGAATTTCTCAATATGCATGCTTATGCTACTTAAGAAGGTAATTTAGGGATGAGAATTAAATAAGGTCCTGAATCTTTGGGAAATAATTCAAATCATATAGAGTTTAAGCAATTTAACTTGTGTAGATAATAAAATCCTCATTCCTTAGCTGAAATTAAGAATGCCAAATGGGTTCTATAGATTTAAAGCAATCAAATGTTGAAAAATTCTAGAGCAAGTTGGGGACTTGCAAAGTTATAAGATAATCTACTAATATAACAGATTATTGAAATTATCGAAATTGAATGTGCGCCTGCTGTCTAAGATTAACAATATGATGCAGTTAGAGTCTCAAGCCTTAGAACTAGATACATTACGTCCGACAAAAACAACTATTATGGTGATCGGAGGGGCAGAGGATAAAGTTCATGGAAAAGAGATTCTACAAACTTTTTTTAATCGTTCAGGGGGAGTAAATGCTAGACTAGCGGTTATTCCTTCCGCTTCGAGAGAACCGGCAGCCCAAGGAGATAGATACCGCAAGGTGTTTAAAGAAATGGGTGATGTTAATATTAAGATATTCGATATCCGGGAAAGGTATCAAGGAGAAGACCCAATCTGGTTAGAGTATTTGGAAGAGTGCACCGGAGTATTTATGACTGGTGGAGACCAACTACGTCTTTGTTCCCTACTTGCTGAGACACCCTTGATGGAGAATATTAGAAGTAGAGCTCTAGAAGGAAAAATAGCTCTAGCTGGAACAAGTGCGGGAGCAGCCGTAATGGGCTATCACATGATAGCAGGTGGTGGTAGTGGTTCATCTCCCAATAGATCTTTAGTGGATATGACAAACGGTCTGGCGATATTGCCAGATTTAATAGTAGACCAACACTTTCATAACCGGAATCGTATGGCCCGTTTATTAAGCGCGATAGCCGCTCATCCAGATAAAGTTGGTATAGGTATAGACGAAGATACCTGCGCATTATTTGAAGGAGAGAGTCAAATACAAGTCATGGGTAAAGGCACAGTCACCATTATAGACCCGGTAGAAATGTCCTATACAAATGCTGACAAAGTAGGGGTAGAAGATCCTTTGAGTTTATCGAATCTCAGAGTACATATACTGTGTCATGGTGATGGTTACAATCTCCATTCCCATGCTATGAAACCAGGACTTTCTGAAACGATTATGCCTTTAGACTGACTCATAGAATTTCTGATAATTTATCAGTTGTTGAGCAGTTAGTTAGGGTAGATGAGTAGCTGACTTAATTGGTGGACGAAAAGCGTAATTATACCCAATATTATAATACATATATTTTGTAGCCAAAAGTAATAGAAAGCCCAAATTCTTCTACCATCAAAGGATTATTAAAAAAACTGATAAATTGATCGGATATTTTGAACATGGAAAAAGGATTAGCCCATCCTGAAAAAAAAGTTTGTAGTCAACAGTTTGGCCAATAGTCTGAGCTGAAATTCAATATAAAAATGCCATTGCTTCTCTGATTCTAAGCATCACCTTAAAACCCTCCTATGAAAATCCTCAAACTCCGGACATTACGTGGTCCAAACTACTGGAGCATAAGTCGCCATAAACTGGTGATTATGCGTCTAGACCTAGAAGACCTTGACGAAAAATATACATCTGACATTCCTGGTTTCTACAAAGGATTAACCGAAGTTCTGCCGAGTCTGGTAGAACACTGCTGTTCACCTGGAGTAAAGGGCGGTTTCCTAAGTCGTGTGGAAAAAGGAACATTAATGGGCCATGTCATTGAACACGTGGCCCTAGAACTTCAACAGCTAGCAAGAATGCCAGTTGTTTTTGGTAGGACAAGAGAAACATCTACTCCGGGAGTATTCCAGGTAGTAATGGAATACGAAAATGAACAAGCAGGTCGTTATGCAGCACGAGCAGCAGTAAGACTTTGCCAGAGTATTGTTGAGACAGGTACATATTCAGAAATAGAATTACAGAAAGACTTAGAAGACCTTAAGGAATTCAAAAATCAGGCATCTTTAGGTCCAAGCACAGAAGCTATAGTCAAAGAAGCAGAAGCAAGAGGTATTCCTTGGACTCAAATGGGTGCTCGGTTTGTGATTCAATTTGGCTATGGGGTTAATCAAAAGAGAATTCAGGCAACTCTAAGTAGCCAAACGGGAATTCTTGGTGTGGAACTAGCTTGCGACAAAGAAGGCACAAAAAGAATTCTCAAAGATGCAGGGATACCAGTACCTCGTGGTACAGTTACTCGCTACTTTGATGAACTTGAAGATGCCATTGAGGATGTCGGAGGCTATCCTATTGTAATTAAGCCTCTAGATGGAAATCATGGTCGTGGGATTACCATAGATGTTAGAAATTGGCAAGAGGCAGAAGAAGCATATGATTTAGCCAGCAACGCTTCTAAAACAAAAACCGTAATTGTGGAACGTTACTACACAGGCAAAGACCACCGAGTCTTGGTAGTAAATGGCAAAGTTGTAGCTGTAGCTGAACGAGTTCCAGCCCATGTGATAGGAGATGGTAAGTCCACAATAGCAGAACTAATTGAAGAGACTAACAAGGATCCTCAAAGAGGGGATGGACATGATAACATCCTGACTAGAATCACGGTAGACAAATCTACCAATGTTATTTTGGAAAGACAAGGATATAGTATTGATTCAATACCAAGTAAAGAAGAAGTTTGCTTTTTAAAAGCAACAGCTAATCTCAGTACTGGTGGTATAGCAGTAGACCGAACTGATGAAATACACCCAGAAAATGTCTGGCTATTGTCCAGAGCTGCTAAGATAATTGGTTTAGATATTGCAGGTATAGATGTAGTTACTGAGGATATCTCTAAACCATTGCGACTAGTAGAGGGAGTTATAGTAGAAGTTAACGCTGCTCCAGGTTTTCGGATGCACGTTGCTCCCAGTCGTGGTCTAGCAAGAAATGTGGCAGGGGCAGTAATGGATATGTTATTCCCGGGGTCAAAAAACGGGCGAATACCAATATTAACTGTTACTGGTACTAACGGAAAGACGACCACTACGCGACTACTAGCTCATATTATGAAACAGACGGGTAAAGTAGTCGGGTATACGACTACTGATGGTACTTATATTGGTGAGTATTTGGCCGAAGCAGGAGATAATACTGGACCTCAAAGTGCTCATTTAATTCTTTCGGACCCTACAGTAGAGGCTGCTGTTTTAGAAACAGCACGGGGTGGTATTTTGCGTTCTGGTTTAGGCTTTTCAGCTTGTGAAGTAGGAATAGTATTAAATGTCACTGCCGATCACTTGGGTATTGGAGATATAGATACTGTAGAACAACTAGCTCAACTAAAAAGTGTAGTAGCTGAGTCGGTAATGCCGAGAGGATATGCAATCTTGAATGCTGAAGACCCATTAGTGGCAGCAATGGCAGATAAAGTTAAAGGTCAAGTTGCTTATTTCTCAATGGATCCAAATAACGAACTGTTATTAAAACATACAGAAGCGGGGGGTCTGGCAGCAGTTTATGAGAATGGCTATATTTCAATTTTAAAAGGTGATTGGACTTTAAGAATTGAAAAAGCAGTTAATGTGCCAATTACAATGGCTGGTAAAGCTCCATTTATGATTGCTAATGCTCTGGCAGCTTGTTTGGCCGTTTTTAGCCAAGGGGTGAAAATAGAGCATATTCGGGAAGGTTTGTCAACTTTTGTGGCTTCGGTGGATCAAACTCCAGGTCGCATGAATATGTTCAACATGGGTAGTTATCATGCTTTGGTAGACTATGCTCATAATCCCGCTAGCTATGAAGCATTAGGTGGATTTGTCAGAAATTGGCCTGGAAAACGGATAGGTGTAATTGGTGGGCCAGGTGATCGCCGTGATGAAGACTTTGTTTCTCTTGGTGAACTAGCAGCAGATATCTTTGATGAGATTATTATTAAAGAAGATGATGATACTAGGGGACGACCTAGAGGAAATGCTGCGGAACTGATTTATCAAGGCGTCGAACAATTTTTAAATCAAGGAAAAGATTCTGAGTCAAGAGTTATTTATGAATCAATTCTAGATGAGACAAGTGCAATTAATATGGCTTTAGATCGTGCCCCTTTTGACAGTTTAGTAGTGATTTTACCAGAAAGTGTCAGTCGGGCTATTAGTTTAATAGAAGCCCGTAACCCGGTCAAGGATCTTGAATTATCTGAAAGTAATTTAAAATCCTCTAAATCTTCAGAAGAGTTAAAAACCTCAATCGTGTATTAAGTTAAATATGTGAAGTGCCCGACGTTGACCATTAGGTACAACGCGGGCTTTACCCTAAGTCCTATACTAGGCAAATGTTTATCTTATAGTTACTAAATCTATAGAAAAATATTCTTTGACCTAGTTTTAATTAAGGAACTACAACACCCATTATCCCATTGCTAAAAGCGTTTGGGACTGCTTTTCGCAATATGTTTAAACTTCCATTGACATCAGCATTGTATTTGAGACCATTTGAAGCTTTATAAAGTCTTCTTGTCACTCGTTTACCACTAAATCTATATTTGACACATTGTTCATAAACTGGTAAATCGTCCAAGCCTAAAAAACTAGCAATTGAAGTATAACTCTCTTCATTAATTATTACTTTGATTCCTACTAATTTGGCTTTGTATTTTAGTTGTTCAATTAACTTAAAAAAAGGAATTTGAACAAAATTTTGATAGTTTTTTTCCCTAGATTTATACCTTGTTTCCAGTTAGGGTTATTTCCTATTTCTAAAATTCCTATCTGGTTCTCTATCAGACCATTAATAATATATCTGCTAGTCTTATGTAGATAGTTATCAATCTTTAAATTTCTTTTTGTCGATAATCTTTTGATTCGATTACTACTTTTAGTTTATCCTTTTTCTTATTATAGAATTGATTGATTGATTTGACTGGTCTGCCGTTAATAATTAAGGGTTGAAAACCTTTTTAATTTGATGTTACAGTCCCCCAATTATTCACTTCCCTTATCTACAGCAAGCATCATCATATTCTGACAAATTTAATTTCACTTCAACGGATTCGTAAACCACTTCCATAACATAGTAATTAACCTGAAGAACAATTCTTACTTGTTCTGTGAGAATCATATAGCAGTCCTAAATCTGTTGCGACACTTCAATAAGTAAATCAGGACTTACGCAGAACCACTATATATGGTGCGAAAAATTATCATTTTCAAGATATTGCCACTACAATTAGTGCCGTTGCGTAAGTCCTGTAAATAAAACTTTTAAAACTCTTACCTATTCTCTGTTCCCTGTGCCCTGTTCCCTAAAAACCAGTAGGATTTTTGCCATAAACACTCATAGGATTGCTATAATTGACTTTATAGTTATTCCGAATAAGAATGGGATACTTTTTCAGCTAAAAACCCTTTTACAACAAGAAAATCTTGTCTCAATCTAAATCAGAATGACTATACTTTCAAAAAATAGCTCACTTTTTGATAGTATAGTTATTTTAATTTAGGTTGAGACAAGATTTTCTTGCTATAACTAAGTTTCCGTAGAAAAAGTGTTCCATTTTTATTTGAAATAACTATAACATTTTCTGATTTTTTACTAATTGAGGTTTACTAATCCCCTGTTTTGTATAAACTAAAATATTACTCCCTTTCTTTTTATCTTTATATAATGGCCATTTAGGACTGCTTTTAAACTTACTTGGGCATTCATTATAAGCTCTTATAGCTTGAAAAAAACTTGGCCAATTTTTATCTAAAATAATCAAAACCTGCTGAGAAACTTTTGCTGGTATTGCTTGATAATCTGCTCCCGACTGTAATAACTTTTGAACCTTGTTATAATTTAGATAATTTCCTTTATTAATAAACTCTTGTCTAACTATGTAGTTAGCCATGTTTAAGAGATTTTTAGACAAGAAAGCCAGAGCATCAAGTGATCTATAATTGGGATGATTTTTTTGAATAATAGTACGTCCTACGTTCCTGCATTATCCCGATTTTAAACATTTAACTATCTGTTCTGTTTTCCTGGTTCTGATTCTAATTCCATAAAGCCGAGCCCAAAAAGATGTGCTGCATGGAGACAAAATCTTCCATTAAATCATTAGTTTCAATTGATGCTAAATTAACTGCTTCAATGTCTCTATTTGTTTATGTTAAGAGAACTTTCAAATAATTAAAGCCTACTCTACTTAATCTATCTTTACGTTCACAAACTATCAAGTCATAATCATTTTCCTGTAATAGCTTGACAACTAAGCGTCTATTGTCATCTACTCCACTACCTACCTCTTTAACAACCCTGAAACAGAATAACCTTTGAAAGAGCAATAATTAAGTAGTCTTTCAGCTTTAAGATTCAAGATTAGGCAAGTTTGTTGCAAATCGAAACTCTACAACCCACATTCCGCACAACAGAATTGTATTATGAGAGGTTACAAGACAATATCTATTTAATTTACGTATAATTGCTTATAGTCTTTAGTTACTTCAAGTGAGATCATAAAACTGATGATTG